>JAYTQP010000116.1:0-3603 GCA_043746675.1 Rhodospirillales bacterium
TCCCATTCCAGCAGCCAGTCGGCATCGCCGTGCGCGCTGGCCTGCACCGCTATTTTCTGCGCGCCCTGCCGCAACAGCACGCGGTGGACGCCGGGCAAATTCATCCGCCAGGCGGCGTTGCCGCCCCAAGGCGAGGTTGCATCGGTCGGCACCACATTCGCCGCAGCCCGGGTGGCTAGAATTTTCAGCGCGGCGGCGGCGATCGCGGCGGGTGCGGCGGCGGCCGCGACGGCGAGCATATCGGGGTGACGGGCAATGAAGCCGGTGTCGAAATCGCCATCCGCGAAGTCCGCGTGGGCGAGGATGGCCCGCAGCAGCGCGAGATTGGTCTGCACGCCGACGATTTCCGCCTGTGCGAGGGCGGCGCGCATGGCCCGCAACGCGGCCGGGCGATCGGCGCCGTGGACGATCACCTTGGCGATCATTGGATCGTAGTCCGGGCTGATGCGGTCGCCGGTGCGCACCCCGGCATCCACCCTTGCTGCCGTGGGCAGCCGCAAATGCGTCAGCACCCCGACCGAGGGCAGAAAGTCCCGCGTCGGGTCTTCCGCGCATAGGCGGATTTCGATCGCGTGCCCGTTGATCGCCAGTTGTTGCTGGTGCAGCGGCAAGGGCTCGCCGGCGGCGACGCGCAACTGCCATTCGACCAGATCGAGCCCGGTTATCATTTCGGTAACGGGATGTTCGACTTGGAGACGGGTGTTCATTTCCATGAAGGCGAAATCTTCGGCTTCGACGATGAACTCAACCGTTCCGGCACCGACATAGCCGACCGCCCGGGCTGCCGCGATCGCCGCCTGGCCCATCGCTTCGCGCAGGGCTGGCTGCATGCCGGGTGCGGGCGCTTCCTCGATGATTTTCTGATGTCGGCGCTGGATCGAGCAATCGCGTTCGAACAAATGCACGCAGTTGCCGTGGCTGTCGGCGAAGACCTGGATTTCGATATGGCGGGGGCGGGTCAGGTATTTTTCCACCAGCACCCGATCATCGCCGAAGCTGCTGCGGGCTTCGCGTTGTGCGGCCGCCAGGCCGGCGGGAAAATCGGCGGCGGCTTCCACAATCCGCATGCCTTTGCCGCCACCGCCGGCGGAGGCCTTGATCAGCACGGGGTAGCCGATCTTTGCTGCTTCGGCCTGCAAGGTTGGCAGATCCTGCGCCGCGCCATGGTAGCCCGGCACCAGCGGCACGCCGGCGGCTTGCATCAGCGCCTTGGCTTCGGATTTGCCGCCCATGGCGCGGATCGCGCTGGCCGGCGGGCCGACGAAGATCAGCCCGGCGGCAGTGCAGGCATCGGCGAAGGCTGCGTTTTCGGCCAGAAATCCGTAGCCGGGATGCACTGCCTGGGCGCCGGATCGCTGCGCCGCTTCTAGCAGCGCCTCGATCCGCAGATAGCTTTCGCGCGGGGCGGCCGGGCCGATCCGATAGGCGACATCGGCCATTTCCACATGCAGCGCCTGCGCATCGGCATCGGAATAAACCGCGACGGTGGCGATCCCCATCCGGCGGGCGGTGCGCATGATGCGGCAGGCGATCTCGCCGCGATTGGCGATCAGCAACTTGGTAAACATGTTGATTACATCCGGAACAGGCCGAAGCGCGTTGGCGCGACGGGGGCATTCAAGGCCGCCGAAATTCCCAGACCGAGCACCATGCGGGTGTCCACCGGATCGATTATGCCATCGTCCCACAGCCGGGCGGTTGCGTAATAGGGATGCCCCTGGGTTTCATATTGCGCGCGGATCGGTGCCTTGAAGGCGGCCTCGTCTTCCGCTGGCCAGTGCTGGCCGCGCGCCTGCATGCCGTCCCGCCGGACTGTTGCCAGCACGCTCGCCGCCTGCTCGCCGCCCATCACCGAGATGCGTGCGTTCGGCCACATCCAGAGGAAGCGGGGATCGTAGGCGCGGCCGCACATGCCGTAATTTCCGGCGCCGAACGATCCGCCGATGATGACGGTGAATTTCGGCACCTGCGCGGTGGCCACCGCGGTGACCATTTTGGCGCCGTCCTTGGCGATGCCGCCGGCTTCATACTTGCGGCCGACCATGAAGCCGGTGATGTTTTGCAGGAACACCAGGGGGATGCCGCGCTGGGCGCAGAGTTCGATGAAATGCGCTGCTTTCAGAGCGCTTTCGCTGAACAATATCCCATTATTGGCGACGATGCCGACCGGGTAGCCGAAAATATGGGCGAAGCCGGTGACGATGGTGGTGCCGTAGAGCCGCTTGAACTCATCGAATTCGCTGCCATCGACCACCCGCGCGATCACCTCGCGCACATCGAACGGCTTGCGCCGATCGGCTGGTACTACCCCGTAGAGCTCGGCGGGATCGTAGGCGGGCGCAACAGAGTTACGAATCGCGGCGTTCGGGCGCTTGGTATGGTTCAGGCTGCCGACGATCCGTCGCGCGATCCCGAGGGCATGGGCGTCGTTTTCCGCGTAGTGGTCGGTGACGCCGGAAATGCGGCTGTGCACGTCGGCGCCGCCGAGATCCTCAGCCGAAACGATTTCCCCGGTTGCCGCCTTCACCAGCGGCGGGCCGGCGAGGAAAATCGTGCCCTGTTCGCGCACGATGACGCTTTCATCCGACATCGCCGGCACGTAGGCGCCGCCGGCGGTGCAGCTTCCCATGACGACGGCGATCTGGGCCACGCCCTCGGCGGACATGTTGGCCTGGTTGAAGAAAATCCGGCCGAAATGGTCGCGGTCCGGGAATACCTCGTCCTGATTGGGCAAATTGGCGCCGCCGGAATCGACCAAATAGATGCATGGCAACTGGTTCGCCCGGGCAATTTCCTGGGCGCGCAGATGCTTCTTTACGGTGAGCGGAAAATAGGTGCCGCCCTTCACGGTTGCATCATTGCAGACGATGACGCATTCGCGCCCGGATACGCGGCCGATGCCGGTTAGGATTCCCGCCGACGGCACTTCATCGCCATACATCCCGTAAGCCGCCAACTGGGAGAGTTCGAGAAACGGGGTGCCGGGGTCGAGCAGCGCCTCGATCCGGTCGCGCGGCAGCAGCTTGCCGCGCGCGACGTGCCGCTGGCGCGAGGCGGCACCTCCGCCGAGCGCCATCTGCGCGACTTTTGCCCGCAGATCGGCAACGATCTCCGCCATCGCATCGGCGTTGGCACGAAATTCTGGCGCACGCGGATCGAGGCTGGAGGCGAGCTGCATCAGGCGGTTTCCTTGAACAGTTCACGGCCGATCAACATGCGTCGGATTTCCGAGGTGCCGGCGCCGATTTCGTATAATTTTGCGTCGCGGAGCAGGCGGCCGGCGGGATAATCGTTGGTGTAGCCGACGCCGCCGAGAATCTGGATCGCCTCCAACGCCATCCAGGTTGCCTTTTCGGCCGCGTAGAGGATCGCCCCGGCGGCATCCTTGCGGGTGGTGCTGCCGCGATCGCAGGATCGGGTGACGGCGTAAACATAGGCGCGCGCCGCGTTCATTGTTGTGTACATGTCGGCAAGCTTACCCTGCATGAGCTGGAACTCGCCGATCGGCTGGCCGAACTGCTTGCGGTCGTGCACATAGGGCAGCACCACATCCATGCAGGCCTGCATGATCCCGAGCGGGCCGCCGGCGAGCACGGCGCGTTC
>JAYTQP010000117.1:0-6083 GCA_043746675.1 Rhodospirillales bacterium
CCGCTGCGGCTGCGGCGCAGCGAAGATGGGTTTGTCGATGAACTCTATGCCGCCGCGCCACGGCTGGGCGCGCCCTTGCTGGCGGCGAATTTTCCGCGCGCATACTGCGACGCCAACCGGGAACCGTGGGAACTCGACCCGGCGATGTTCGAGGAAAGGCTGCCGGACTGGGTGAATAGCGACTCGCCGCGGGTGGCGGCCGGGCTTGGTACCATCGCCAAGCTGGTGGCGTCCGGCGAGAATATTTATCGGCACCGGCTGCGTTTCGCCGAGGCCGAGGCGCGCATTCGCGATTGCTGGCAGCCGTTTCACGATGCATTGGCCGATCTGCTGGAAACCACAAGGCTGCATTTCGGTGCCGCCTTGCTGGTGGATTGCCATTCGATGCCCGCCAATGCGCTGCCGGCGCGCATGCCGACCGACATCGTGCTGGGCGATGCGCACGGCACCGCCTGCGATCCGGCGATCACCGCGCTGGCGGAAACCACCTTGCGCGACCTCGGCTATCGGGTGCGGCGCAACGAACCTTATGCCGGCGGCTTCATCACCCGCCATTACGGCCGCCCACGGGCCAGCGTGCATGCGTTGCAGATCGAGATCAATCGCGGGCTCTACATGCACGAGGACCGGATCGAGCCATCCGAGCGGTTTGCTGCGGTGCAGACCGATCTGGGCCGGCTGGTCGCGGTGCTGCTGGCCGAGGTGGGGGAGATTATGCTGCCAGGGCTGGCGGCGTTGGCGGCGGAGTAAAGCTGCATCGACCTGCTGGAGCCTGGCGGCTAGTCTGCGCGGATCAGCAGGAGACGCCGATGTCCGACGCCGTCATTGCCCATCTTGCCAGCGAGCGGCAGGTTATTCTCGACCGGTTGTTCGCGCTGCTGCGCATTCCCAGCGTTTCCACTGAACCGACCTACGCGGCACATATGGACGCGGCGCGGGCGATGCTGCTGGCGCGGCTGCGGGAAATCGGGTTGCAGGACGTGCAGTTGCTGGATGGCGGCGGGCAGCCGGCGGTCTACGGCGCGTGGATGGGGGCGCCAGGCAAGCCAACGTTGATCATCTATGGTCACTACGACGTGCAACCCGCTGATCCCATAGAATTATGGGACTCGCCACCGTTCGAGCCAACGGTCCGCGATGGGCGGATTTACGCGCGTGGGGCGTCCGACGTGAAGGGCTCCACCACCGTCGCCATCGAAACTGTGGCAGCGTTTCTCGCGGTCACCGGGGGATGCCCGATCAATGTGAAGCTATTCCTCGAAGGCGAGGAGGAACTCGGCAGCCCCAGCCTGCGCGCGATCGTGGCGAAGCATGGGCATTTGTTGCAGGCGGATGCGCTGCTGTCGGCCGATGGCGGCAAGGCCAGCACCACCATCCCGACCGTGGGCGTTGGCGGGCGCGGCTGCACGGGGATGGAAATTACCCTGCGCACCGGCAGCAAAGATGGTCATTCCGGGCGGTTCGGCGGGGCGGCGCGCAACGCGTTGCGGGAAATGGCGGCGCTGATCGCCAGCATCCACGACGACCAGGGCCGCATCCAGGTGGCCGGCTTCGGCGATGACGCCACCCCGATCAGCAATGCCGCCCGCGCCGCCGCGGCGGCGCTGCCGTTCGACGAGGCCGAGTTCTACGCCATGGTCGGCGGCAGCAAATGGGGCGACCCGAATTACAGCGTGCGCGAATTGACCACCTTGCGGCCGACCATCGAGCTGAACGGCATGTGGGGCGGCTATCTCGGCGCCGGCAGCAAGACGGTGTTGCCGGCCGAAGCGCACGCCAAGATCACCATGCGGCTGTCGCCCGGGATGTCTCCGGCCAAGGCCAATGACGCACTGCGGGCGCATTTGCAGGCGCACGTCGCCAAAGGCGTGGCGCTGGAAATCACCGCCGGGATGGATGGCAGCGCCGCCAACAGCCTGCCGGACGACCATCCGATGCTGCTGGTGGCGCTCGCCGTGCTGGAGAAAGTGCATGGCCAGCGGGCGTTTCCGGCGCGCGCCGGCGGCAGCATTCCGATCACCGCGATTTTCAAGGAATTGCTGGGACTGGAGTCGATGACCTTCGGGCTGGCGATGCCGGATGATGACGTGCATGCGCCGAATGAAAGCTTCCGGCTGGCTGCCTTCGATGAAGGGTTGAAAACCTGGCCGATGCTGTTCGCGGCGCTGGGCGAAATTCCGACTGAACGCTTCCATCGGCGCTGAGCGGCGGGCGGGAATGGCGTGAAAAAGTTACAAAAAAAAGCAACGCAGCGTCGAATCTAGTAGCAAAATCGAGCAAATCCCATTAGCTTGCCCGGAACATTTAAAAAATCGTTATTACGAGGGAACCTATGGCGAATAATCTGTCCAACATTTTAGGTCGTCTGACCGCCGATCAACTCGCAACATTAACCTTCGAAAGCGGCTTCGATGCAAACCTAGCCTTCTCCACCGCGTCGTACGCGAATTTTGTCGCCGTTACCACGTCGCCGACAACAATCCCCTACGTGTTCACCGTCCAACCCACCCTGCAGGCTGGCGGCAGCATCAGCGTCGGCTTCTATAACGCGGGCGCCAGCTTCGCCTTCACCCAGGCGGAAATCGACAATGCCATGCAGGCGATGGCGATCTGGTCGGGCATCGCCAATATTGGCTTCACGTTGACAACGGGTACTGCGGCCAGCGTGAAGTTCGTGCATTTCGGCGACGTCCTCCCCTCTGCTACCACCACGGTTGGCGGTGGAACCTACTTCTCTCCCCAAGTTGCGATTGCCACGTCCACCGCCAATCTCGGCCAGACCACGTCCGGCTATATTGCGCTCGACAACAAAACGACGGTAAAAAATTCCAGTTTGCTCGCTTATGGCGATTTCACCAGCCTGACCAATGAAGCCGGCTACGGCTTCGACGTCCTGGTGCATGAAGTTGGGCATCTCGTCGGGCTTGGCCATACTGGGCCCTACAATTTCAGCACCATTGCCGCCCAGAACGTGCTGGCGCCCCCCAACCAGAACAATCCGACCGACGTGCGCGACTGGTCGATCATGTCCTATGTCGATCCCAACGCCACCGTCGCCGCAAATATCGGCAAGGACGCCGCGCTCTACAATCCGGTGGTGAACTGGGGCACTGATCCGGTCAGCCGCTTTTTGCGTACGCCGTTGACCCCGATGGGGCTGGACGTGATTGCCGCCCAACGCCTGCTCGGCGCGCCCACCAGCACCCTGTTCGCCGGCGGGCAGATTTTCGGGTTCAATTCCAATATCACTTTCACCGACAATCTCGGCACGGTAAAGAAGGTTTCGCCCTACGATTTCAGCCTCGACGCCAATCCAGTGCTCACCCTGTTCGACACCGGCACCGGCAACACCCTCGATCTGTCCGGCTTCACCACCGCATCGTCGGTCAATCTCAACGACGGCACCTGGAGCAGCGTCGCCGGGATGGTCGATAACATTTTCATCGAATGGGGCACCAAGATCGACACCGCCATCGGCGGCAGCGTGCAAAACAGCTTCACCGCCAATCTCGACAGCGACACCATCATCGGCGGCAGCAGCGGCGCCGACAGCCTAACCCTGCTCGACCGGCGGGCGGACTACGCCTACGTCAACAGCGCCGGCACCGTCACCCTGACCGACACCAAGGCTGGCCATTATTCGGTCAACCACATCCGCAACGTCGGCACCTATAATTTCAGCGACGTCGCGCTCAGCGCCGTCGCGCTCAACACTGTCGCCTGGACCGGCGCGATCAGCCATGATTTTGGCATCGCCGGCAACTGGAACCCGGCCAACGTTCCCGCCAATACCAACGACGTTGCCATCGCCGGTACCGCCGGCACCTTCGTCCAGGTCGTGCAGCAGCAGACCAACAGCTTCGACAGCCTGTTTCTCGCCGCCGGCAACACGCTCGACATCACCGTGGGCCAGTTCAACTTTTCCGGCGCCACCCGCGCCTCGGCACTGAACGGTGTTCTGCAACTCGCTGCCGGCGCGCAGCTTTATTTCGATGGCAATCTGGTCAACAGCGGCACCGTGCAAATCGGCGGCAATTTCCTCGCCGACGGGCCGACCATCACGGTCAGCGGCGGCGGCGTGCTGGCACTGGCCGGCGGGGACATTGCCTCGATCCGCGACGCCTCCGGCAGCCCGTTGCAGTACGACGCCTTCACCAACGCCGACAACACCATCGACGGCTTTGGCACCATCGGCGCCGCCAACCTCACCTTCCCGATCCGTTTCACCAACCAGGCGCTTGTCCGCGCCGACGGCGGTGCCCCGCTCTACGTCAAAGGGGCGACCACCAACAGCGGCACGATCGAAAACACCGGCACCAGCACGCTCGATCTGGCCGGCGAGGTGCAGAACGCCGGCGGCACCATCCTGTCGCAATCCAGCACCGGAAGCTTCGCCCTGGATGGCACCAACATCCATGGCGGCCGCCTGCTCGCCACCGGCGGCGGCGGTTTTGTCGGGTTCGGCAGCGTCACCTTGGACAACCAGACCAGCGCGCTGACGCTGGATGGCAACCTCACCATGCAGGCCGGCTCCACCTTGACCGTGCTGGGCAGCCTCGGCGGCAGCGGGACGATTTTTGCTGCCGGCGCCAGGCTGGTGCAGTCCGGCCTGAAAAACATCGGCGTGCCGGTGGTCGGCAGCCCCACGGTCCAAATCGCCGGAAATGGCCCGACGATCTTTGCCAACGCAACCCTGAACGCAACCCTTGCCGCCGGGCCGGACCGATCGGTCGGCTTCGTGGCCAACGCGTCGGGCAGCATATTCGTCAACCCCGGCACCTTGAATTTCGCCGGCACCGCCGGACACGGCGCGCTGATGCTGATCTCATCGAATGTCCCCGGCGCGCCGGCAAGCTTCAGCGGCGGCGGCACCATCACCCTCGGCAGCGTCGATGATGTCATCTACGGCCTGCAAACCAACGGCATCCCCGATAGTTTCAGCAATCTCGACAACACCATCACCGGGCTCGGCGATTTCGGCCATGGCCGCATGCACATCGCCAATGGCGGCACCATCCGGGCCGCCGGCGGGGTGCTGGCGCTCAACCCGGTGGTTGGCGATAGCGTTGACAACTATGGTTCGCTCAGTGCTGCCAGCGGCGCCGAATTGCTGGTCAACAGCGCCCTTAGCAACAGCGGAACCGTCGGCGCGGCATCGGGCGGCACAATCGCACTGCTCGGCGGCGTTTATAATTCGGGCCTGCTCGGCGGCGGCGCCGGCGGATCGCTGGTCATTGTCGGCACGTTGGACAATCATGGTTCGATCGGCGCCAGCGGGGCCAACCTGGTCATCCTCGGCACCCTTGTCGGCAACAGTAACGTCGGGATGACCGGCACCACGACGCTTGGCGGCAGCTTCGGCAGCGTGAGCGCGGCAGGGGTTCTGCGCTCCGCCGCGATTTCAGCGACCGGAGTGGTGCTGGCATCCCATGTCGGCGGCACGCTCGATAACGTGCACAACCTGGGGCTCGTCAGCATCGGTCCCGACCAAACGCTCGCTGTGGCGACGACGCTCACCAACAGCGGCACCATCCGGCTGGCCGGCAGCTTTGATGCCGCGGCAACGCTCGATCACGCCGCCCATCTGTTGGCGCTTGGCAGCATGGCGCTCTCCGGTGCCGGCACCATCAGCATGGCCGATCGCGGCGACAGCATTGGCGGCGGCGGCACGTTGGAAAATGTCGATAATATAGTGCAGGGCCAAGGCACCATCGCAGGGCTGACGCTGGTCAACGACAGCGCCGGGAAGATCCTGGCAAATGCAGGTGACCTCGTTCTCGATGGCGGGAACAGCACGCTCCTCAATTTCGGGCTGATCGCCGCTGCTGCCGGCAATACGCTCGATCTGCGCGGCGGCATCGTCAATGGCAGCACCCTTTTGTTCAGCCCTGTGTTCATCAACGGCGGCATAGGCACTATCGTGGCCAACGGCGCCGGCGGGCTGGTGCGGCTTGGCGCGACGACTGTGCATAATGGCGTTCTCACCGCCAGCGCCGGCGGGCAGGTGCATGTGGTGGGTTCGGCGACCCTCAGCAGCGACGCCAATTTTCTAATCGGCTTCGGTCTGATCAGCGGCAACAGTG
>JAYTQP010000118.1:0-7047 GCA_043746675.1 Rhodospirillales bacterium
CCCTTGGACGCCGAATAGCCCGCCAGTTGCGCCGAGCCGCGCAGCCCGGCGACCGAGGACATCATCACCAGCGAGCCGCCGCCGGCCTTGCGCATCGCCGGGATGCAGTATTTCGCGGTCAGGAACACGCCATCGATGTTAACCGCGTTCTGCCGGCGGAAATCGGCCAGCGTCATGGTCAGCGCGGAGCCGAACACGGCGATGCCGGCGTTGGCGACCGCTGTGTCCAGCTTGCCGTATTTGGCAACCACGGCGTCCACAATGCCCTGCCACGTGCTTTCGTCGGTCACGTCCTGGTGCATGTAAGTGCATTTGCCGCCGGCGGCGGTGATCGCCGCGGCGGTGGTCTCGCCGGCGTCGTCAGTCAGATCGGTGATGACAACCGCGGCACCTTCCGCCGCCAACGCCTTGGCGCAGGCGGCCCCGATGCCGGCCGCCCCGCCGGTGATGAGCGCGACCTTGCCTGAAACCTGCCCCATGATCCTGCCTCCCAATTTTCGTTGGCGGCATGATCGCCGAACCGGCCGGCGGTGGCTAGTCCGCATTTCTCACAGGAGCGCGCGCTGATTGCGCCGCCTCACCCGTTCACCATCACCTTCACATAAGCCCCGGGCGCATCCTCGATAATCGCCAGCGTGCCGTCCCCGGGCGTGCGGGCCTTCACCTGTTTCTTGTCGTGCGCGAGGATCCAGCGGTTCCAGTCCGGCCACCAGGAGCCGGCCATTTCGGTGGCGCCAGTGAACCAGTCTTCCGGTTCGGCGGGAAGGTTTTCGTTGATCCAGTGACCGTATTTGCCACCATCGGGGGAATTCACCACCCCGGCGATATGGCCGGAGGCGGCCAGCACGAAGCGGTTTTCGCCGCCCAGCAACTGGGTGCCGCGATAGGTCGCCCGCCACGGCGCGATATGGTCTTCACGGGTGGACAGGAAATAGGCCGGCACCTTCACCGTGCCCAGGTCGATCGGCGTGCCGGACAAAGTGATGCCGTTTTTCTGGCTCAACAAATTCGCCTGGTACATGTTGCGCAGGTAGAAACTATGCATTTTCGCCGGCATCCGCGTCGAATCGCTGTTCCAGTACAGCAGGTCGAACGGGAACGGATCGTTGCCGAGCAGATAGTTATTCACCACGAACGACCAGATCAAGTCGTTGGCCCGCAGCATGTTGAATGTGGTCGCCATTTCGGAGCCTTCGAGGAAGCCCCGCTTGTTCATCTTGTCCTCCAGCGCGGTGATCTGTTCCTCGTCGATGAACACGTTCAGCTCGCCGCTGTCGCGGAAATCCAGCAGGCAGACGAAGAAGGTGGCGGTTTTGATCCGATGGTCGTGATGCGCGGTCATGTAAGCCAGGGTGGCGCCCAGCAGGGTGCCGCCGAGGCAATAGCCGATGGCGTTGATCTCGCGCTCGCCGGTCGCCGCCTCGATGGCGTCCAGCGCGGCGAGGATGCCTTCCTGCATGTAATCTTCGAAGCTCTTGTCGGCGAGTTTTTCGTCCGGGTTGACCCAACTGACCATGAACACGGTGTGGCCCTGGTCGGTCGCCCATTTCACGAAGCTGTTCTTGGCGCGCAGATCGAGGATGTAGAACTTGTTGATCCAGGGCGGCACGATCAGCAGCGGGCGCTTCAACACCTTCGCCGTGATCGGGGTGTACTGGATCAGCTGCATCAGCGCGGTCTGGAACACCACCTTGCCCGGGGTCACCGCGATATTGTCGCCGATGCGGAACTGGTCGGTGTCGGTCATCTTGATGCGCAGATCGCCCTTGCCGCGTTCAAGGTCGGTCAACAGGTTGTTGAGCCCCTTGATCAGGTTCTCGCCGCCGGTTTCGGCGGTTTTGCGCAGCACTTCGGGGTTGGTGAACAGGAAGTTGGACGGCGACATCGCATCGACGAACTGGCGCGAATAGAAATCCACCTTCTGCGCGGTCGCCGGGTCCAGCCCTTCGGCTTCCGCGACCACGTCCTGCACGTAGCGCGCGGACAGCAGATAAGACTGGCGGATGAAGTCGAAAACGTCGTTCTCCTTCCACGCCTCGTCCTTGAAGCGCTTGTCCTTCGGGTCGCCCTTGATGACGTCCGGCGCGTCGATCCCCATTATCCGCTTGGTGGTGGACTGCCAGAGCGACATGTAATCCTGCCAGAAGCCGAGCTGGGCGTGCATCAGTTTGGCCGGGTTGGCCATCAGCTTGGTGGTCATTTCCAGGAAGGCGTTGCCGATATTCAGCGGGTCCGGGTTGGCTGGGCCGCCTTCGGCCTGGCGCTTGAGCCAGTCCTGCACGATGCGCTGCGAGCGCTCGGCGATATTGGCCATCGAGTGGCCGACCTCGGTCGGATCGGGCATCTTGATGCTGCCGAGATCGGGCATACCGGCCGCCAGACCGGCCAGACCGGTGGGCGGGGCGGCTTTGTCGGCTGGCTTCTTGGCGTCGGCCATTGCGGTATCCTTTCCGTGGTCGGGCGGGCGCTGCTACATCAAGGTCCGGTCGCGGCGACCGGCAGGAGAGACAATTGACATGAGAGTGCGCGGCGCGGCTTTTGTTACAGGGCGCAGCAGGCGGGTTCAAGCACCCCGCGTGCATGCCGTGCATGCCCGCGCGTGGCCGGGCTTGGTGCCGCTGCTGCTGTGCGGGCTGCTGGCCGGCTGCGGCGGGGCAAGCGACGGGCCGGTGCAATGGTGGCACCAGTTGGAAGGCGGCCGCATCGCGCAGGATCGGCCGCCGCCGCCGAACGCCGATGCGCCCTATCCCAACCTGGCCAGCGTGCCGGCGCGCCCGGCGGTCACACCATCGGATGTGCGCAACCGGATCGCCGACGGGCTGGTTGCCGATCGCGCCAATGCGGCGTACGGCGGCAGTGTGCTCGGGCTGCAAATGCCGCGCCCCGCCGCCCGGCCGCAGCCGGCCGCTGATACATCGCGCGCCACCATGGCGGCTGCCACCCCGCCGCGGGGAGCACCGCGCGGGGCGGTGTCCTCGGCGCCGTTGCCGCCGGTCAGCATCGACGGCAATGTTGCCCCGCTGGCCATGCCCGCCATACCGCCGGGGCCGCCCAAACTGCCTGGGGTGGCGCAAAACACGTTCGCGGTGGTGGCCCCGATCGCGCCGCCAGCGCCGGTGGCGCCGGTGGTCGCGCCGAAAGCCGGCGATCCGGTGGCGCTGGCCTTCGCCCCCGGATCGGCGGTGCTGCCGACCGATGCCGCCAAAGCCTTGCGCGCGCTGGCCGCCGGGCGCGGCACCCGGACCATTCGCGTGACCGGCTTCGGCGATGCCGGGGCGGTGGATGCCGACACCCAGCAGGCCGCACTCACCCTGGCGCTGGCGCGGGCGCGGGCGATCGCGACGGCTTTGGCCCAGGCCGGCGTGCCCGATGCGGCGGTGCAGGTGCAGGCCGAGGCGGTCGGCGCCGGCGGGGTTGCCCGCATTCTGCAATAACCGGTCTGTCAGCCGTCGAAACTTGGTTGCTGCGAAGCGGCCCGCTTCGCTCTATCACCGCGCCAGCTTTGCCCCTCACGCGTTGGACCGAACCATGCCGCAAGACGAATTCCACCGGATGCGCCGCCTGCCGCCTTACGTTTTCGCCGAAGTGAACGCCGCCAAGGCGCAGGCGCGCGGCGTCGGCGAGGACATCATCGACCTCGGCATGGGCAATCCGGACAGCCCGACGCCGCCGCATATCGTCGCCAAATTGGTTGAGGCGGTGCAGGACCCGCGCACCCACCGCTATTCCACCTCCAAGGGCATTCCCGGCCTGCGCCGGGCGCTGGCCGGCTACTACGACCGCCGCTTCGGGGTGGAGCTGGATCCGGAAACCGAAGTGGTGGCAACGCTCGGATCGAAGGAAGGGCTGGCCAATCTGGCAGCGGCGATCACCTCGCCCGGCGATACCATCCTGGTGCCGAACCCGTCCTACCCGATCCATCAGTTCGGCTTCATCATCGCCGGCGCCTCGGTGCGCTCCATCCCGGCCACCCCGGATGCGGACATGCTGCGCGCGCTCGATGTCGCGGTGCGCCATTCGGTGCCGCATCCGACCGTGCTGATCGTCAATTTTCCTTCTAATCCAACCGCCTATCTGGCTGATTTGGACTTTTACCGGGAAATAGTGGCCTTCTGTAAGAAGCATGGCATCTGGATCATGTCTGACCTCGCCTATGCGGAGATTTATTTCGATGGCGAGCCGCCGCCATCGCTGCTGCAAGTGCCGGGCGCCAAGGATATCGCGGTCGAGTTCACCAGCCTGTCCAAAACCTACAGCATGCCGGGCTGGCGGATGGGCTTCGCCGCCGGCAATCGCAAGCTCATTAATGCGCTGACGCGGATGAAATCCTACCTCGACTACGGCGCCTTCACCCCGATCCAGGTGGCCGCCACCGCCGCCCTGAACGGCCCGCAGGACTGCGTGGAGGAAATGCGCACGCTCTACCGCGACCGCCGCGACGTGCTGATCAAGGGGCTGCAATCGGCCGGCTGGGATGTGCCGTCGCCGCGCGGCTCGATGTTCGCCTGGGCGCCGATCCCGCCGCGCTTCGCCCATCTCGGCAGCGTCGGGTTTGCCAAACTGCTGCTGGCGCGCGCCCAGGTTGCGGTGGCCCCCGGCATCGGCTTCGGCGAATTCGGCGACACCCATGTGCGCATCGCCCTGGTCGAAAACACCCAGCGCCTGCGCCAGGCCTTGCGCAGCATCCGCAGCTTCCTGCAAACCGACAATCTTGCGCCTTTACTCGTTGAGGGAAACGCCCAATGACGCATCCGCTTTCCATCGGCCTCGCCGGTCTCGGCACTGTCGGCGCCGGGGTGCTGGCGGTGCTCCGTGACAATGCCGAACTGATCACCGCCCGCGCCGGCCGCCCGATCACCGTTGTGGCGGTGTCCGCCCGCGACCGCAGCCGCGACCGGGGCATCAGCGTCGATGGGCTGCGGTGGCACGATGATGCGGTCGCGCTGGCGCATGATGGCGGGGTGGATGTGGTGGTGGAGGCGATTGGCGGCTCCGAAGGCCCGGCGCGGGCTTTGGTGAGCGCCGCCCTTTCGGCGCGAAAACCGGTGGTGACCGCCAACAAGGCGCTGCTGGCGGTGCATGGCGCCGAACTCGCCCGCATCGCCGACCGGGAAAAGGTTCCGCTCGCCTTCGAAGCCGCGGTGGCCGGCGGCATTCCGGCGATCAAGGCGCTGCGCGAGGGGCTGGCGGCCAACCGGATCAGCCGCATCGCCGGCATCCTGAACGGCACCTGCAACTACATCCTGACCGTGATGCGCGAGCAGGGCCACGAGTTCGCCGAAGTGCTGGCCGATGCCCAGCGGCTGGGTTACGCCGAGGCCGACCCGGCCTTCGATGTCGATGGCATCGACGCCGCGCACAAGCTTGCCATCCTCGCCGCCCTGGCGTTCGGCCGGCCGGTGGCGTTCGACGAGGTGTATGTGGAAGGCATTCGTCGGGTTTCGGCGGTCGATATCGCCTTCGCCAACGAACTCGGCTACCGCATCAAGCTGCTCGGCATCGCCGCGCGGTCGGACGCCGGCATCGAAACCCGCGTGCACCCCTGCATGGTGCCGGCCTCCGCGCCGATCGCGCAGGTGGACGGGGTGTTCAACGCGGTGGTGGCGGAAGGCAATTTCGTCGGCCGGGTGATGCTGCAAGGCCGTGGCGCCGGTGCCGGGCCGACCGCCTCCGCCGTGGTAGGCGACCTGATCGACATTGCCCGCAACCGCTTCACCCCAGTCTGGGGCGCCGAGGCGGCGGATTTGTCGCATGCGCCGTCGGTGCCGATGTCGTCGCATGTCGGGGCCTATTATCTGCGGCTGATGGTGGTGGATCGCCCCGGCGTGATCGCCGATGTCACCGCCGCCCTGCGCGATGCCGGGATTTCGATGGAATCGATGCTCCAGCGCGGCCGCAGCCCGGGCGAGGCGGTGCCGGTGGTGCTGACCACGCACGAAACCCGCGAGGCCGATATGCGGCGCGCGGTCGCCCGCATTTCGGCGCTTGACGCCGTGCTGGAAGCGCCGGCCTTGATCCGCATCGAAGCCGCATAAATATTGCCCAAAGGGAAAATCGGAAATGCCCAGCGAAGCCGTCGTCGATCGCAATCTCGCCCTCGAACTGGTCCGCGTAACCGAGGCCGCCGCCCTGGCCGCCAGCCGCTGGATGGGCAAGGGCAAGAAGAATGAGGCCGACGGCGCCGCGGTGGAAGCGATGCGCATCGCCTTCGACACGGTGGCGATATCCGGCACGGTGAAAATCGGCGAGGGTGAAATGGACGAGGCGCCGATGCTCTACATCGGCGAAAAAGTCGGCTCCGGCGGGCCGGCGATGGATATCGCGGTCGATCCGCTGGAAGGCACCACCCTTACCGCCAAGGGCGGCCCGAACGCGATGGCGGTGGTGGCGCTGGCGGAGGCCGGTAACTTCCTGCATGCGCCCGACATCTACATGGAAAAAATCGCCATCGGCGGCGGCCTGCCTGACAATCTGGTCGGCCTCGGCGTGCCGGTGGCGGAAAACCTGCGCAACCTTGCCCGCGCCAAGAACTGTGCGATCTCCGACCTGGTGGCCTGCATCCTGGACCGCGACCGCCACCAGGAACTGATCGCCAAATGCCGCGAAGCCGGGGCGCGCATCATGCTGATCTCCGACGGCGATGTGGCCGGCGTGCTGGCGGCGTCGCAGCCTGAGAGCGGAGTTGATATCTATCTCGGCTCCGGCGGCGCCCCCGAAGGCGTGCTGGCCGCCGCCGCGCTGCGCTGCATCGGCGGCCAGATGCAGGGCCAGTTGCTGTATGAGGACGACGCCCAGATTGCCCGCGCCCGCGAAATGGGGCTGGCCGACCCGCACCGGATTTTCAACATCACCGACATGGCGCGCGGCGACGTGATGTTCGCCGCCACCGGGGTCACCACCGGCGCCATGCTGAAAGGCGTGCGCCGGTTCGGCCATGGCGCGATGACACATTCGGTGGTGATGCGCAGCAAATCCGGCACCGTTCGCTACATCGAAGCGCATCATAACTTCGCCACCAAAACCTGGGCGGCGCATTGAACATAACGT
>JAYTQP010000119.1:0-12494 GCA_043746675.1 Rhodospirillales bacterium
CAGCCCCCTTTTGGCCAGGTTGCGCATCAGCGCACCGGGCCCGAAATCCCACGGCGCGCAGGCGTCGGTCGGGCGGATGCGGTTGACCAGCCGGCCCAGTTTCGGGGTGGCAATGGTCACCACATCGCCGGTCCGATGGGTAAACCCCTGGCCCTCCGCCCCGCGATCCTGCACCGGGGCGAACATGGTGCCGCAGAACAGCACTGCGCCATCGGGAAACCGGTGATGGGCATTGAGCATCTGCGCGGCCAGATCCGCCGGATCGCGGCTGATCCGCGCCATCGATGACGATCCTTCCAGCCGGAAATTATCCTCCCCCGCAACGGTCAGTGAAACCACCGCATTGCGCACGTCGGCGATGCCGAACGTGGCATCGAAAAAGCGCACGAACGGCCCCAGCGCGGTCGCCGCGTTATTGTCCTTGGCCTTGCCCAGCAACAACGCCGACCGCCCCTCGATGTCGCGCAGATTGACATCGTTGCCCAACGTCGCTCCAACAATCCGCCCAACGGAGCTCACCACCAGCACCATTTCCGGTTCAGGATTGTTCCACGATGATGCCGGATGCACGCCGGCATCCATGCCGGTGCCGACTGCCGCCATCGGCTGCGCCTTGGTGAAAATCTCCGCGTCCGGCCCGATGCCGACTTCCAGATACTGGCTCCAGGCGCCGGCCGCGATCAGCGCCGCCTTCAACGCCGCCGCCTCCGCCGAGCCCGGTTTCAACTTAGACAGATCGTCGCCGATCAGCCGCTGCACCTGCGCCCGCAGGCCGATGGCGGCATCCGCATCGCCGCGCGCGCGTTCCTCGATCACCCGTTCGAGCATCGAAATGGCGAACGTCACCCCCGCTGCCTTGATCGCCTGCAAATCCACCGGCGCCAGCAGCCAGGGCTGGCCGGGGTCGCGGTGGTCGGGGGGCGTGTTGCGCAGCAGCGCATCCAGCGGGCCGAGATTTTCCCCTGGTGCCGCCCGCAACGCGCTGGCCGGATCCGGCGCCTCCGCCAGATCGCGCATGGTGGCGAAATGTTTCGAGATATCGATCACGCCGGCTTCCCGGATCGCCACCACGCTCGGCCCGGCCACATCGGCTCGCCACACGCGCCCGGCCAGCGCGCCGTCGGTGCCGTCAACGGGAAGCGCGGGCGCGATGGTTTCGAGCAGACGTGACATTTGCATCCTCCGAGCGTCGAAGGTGAAGCCCGGTCGGGGCGGAGTCAATTCGGGCTACAAAGCGCGCAGGCCGACGCAGATATGGGCGATCTCGGCCTCCGTCAGTTCAGGATACATCGGTAGGCTGAGCACCTCGGCGGCGGCGATTTCGCTGGCCCGGCAGCCGGCCGGGCCCAGTGCGATGCGGCCGCGATAGGCCGGCTGGGCATGCACCGGCATCGGGTAATGCACGCCGCTGCCGATGCCGGCGTCGCGCAATTTTGCTTGCACGGCACTGCGGTTCTGCACCCGCACGACATATTGGTGGAACACGTGGCCGGCGCCGGGGCGGCGGGCGGGCGGGGCGATATGGGCCGGCAGCGCGGTGTCGTAGGCGCCGGCAATCGCCTGCCTGGCGGCGTTATGCGCATCGAGATGACCGAGCTTGACCCGCAAAATCGCCGCCTGGAGTTCGTCCAGCCGGGAATTCACCCCGGCGCTGTCGGAGATATAATGTTGCCGCCAGCCATATTGCCGCAGCGCGCCGAGGCTGGCGGCGAGCGCCGGATCGGCGGTCACCACCACGCCGCCATCGCCCAGCGCGCCGAGATTTTTGGTCGGATACAGGCTGAACGTGCCGATCGCCCCAAAACTTCCAACTTTCTGCCCCTGCCAGGTCGCCCCATGGGCCTGCGCGCAGTCCTCGATCAACGGCACCCCAAACTGCGCGCACAGCGGCAAAATAGCGTCCAGATCAACCGCCTGCCCATACAAATGCACCGCCACCACCGCCCGGATCGGCGGTAAGCCGGCCGGCGGATGCGCCAGCACGTTCGCCAGTTCCACCGGATCGATGGTAAAGTGCACCGGATCGATGTCGATCAGCACCGGCGTCGCCCCGACCATCGCGATCGCCGCCACGGTGGCGACCGCTGTATGCGAAACCGTGGCCACCGCCATCCCCGGCCCGATGCCGAGCGCGCGCAACGCCAGGCACAGCGCATCGGTGCCGTTGGCGCAGCCGACCGCGTGCGCGCTGCCGAGCCAGGCGGCGAACTCGGCCTCGAACGCGCGGCCTTCGCTGCCGAGAATATACCAGCCGCTCTCCAGCACACGGGCCACCGCCCGGTCGATTTCATGCTTCAGGCCGCGATAGGATGCACCGGGGTTTGCTTGCGGGATCATCGTGTTTCCGTTCAAAGGTAAGCGGCGAGGCGGCTGCGATACCAGTCCAGCGAACGGCCAATGCCATCCTCCAGCCCGGTCGCGGCAGTCCAGCCGGTGGCGGCACGAAACGCCCGGTCGTCGGCATGGTAGCTGCCGATATCAATGCTTTTACGATCCGCCGGAAATTCCCGGGTGGTGAAACGCGCGCCGACGCCGGCCACCCGGCAGGTGATCTCGGCGATTTCGCGCAGCGATGCCGGCGGCGCGCCGCCGATGTTGTAAACTTGCCCGAAGCAGGCCGGGGTGCTGGCCGCCAGCAGAAACGCCGCCGTCACGTCATCGACATAGGTCATGTCGCGCACCTGCTCGCCGCCCCATACCTCGAACGGCCTGCCCTCCAGCACGCAGCGCATCCATATCCCCAGAAACGTCTGCCGCGCATCGCGAATGCGCAGCCGCGGGCCGTAGCAGTTGGTCAGCCGCAACGACACCACCGGCCGGCCGACGGTGCGATGCTCGATCAACCAATATTGCTCGCCGGCAAATTTGGACACTCCATTGGCGTCCGGCGGGCGCACCGGATGGCGCTCATCGACCGGCAGGTAATCCGGCGTGCCGTAGAATTGCCTGGTCGAGGCGTGCACCACCACCGCATCCGGTGCCGCTTCCCGCGCCGCCGCGATCAGCCGCACCTGCGCCACCGCGTTGACCGCGATATCGGCCAGCGGATCGCGCTGCCCGCCCATATGGCTGGTCTGCGCGGCGAGGTTGAAAATCACCTCGCGGCCTTCGCACAAATTGCGCAGATCGACCTCGCGAATATCGGCGTTCACCAGATCGACCTTCGCGCCGTCGAGGTTGGCCGGGTTGGCGCCGCCGCCGAACAGAAATCCGTCCAATGCGGTAACCTTCGCCCCGCGCGCGGCCAGCGCGTGGCACAGATTGGCGCCAAGAAATCCGGCCCCACCGGTCACCAACACCCGTCGCCCAACCCAGTTCATGCTAAATCCCCAATGCGCCGGCCGGTCCGGCGTTCCGAACAAACAAAGCCGATCGATCGATACACGCCGAAGATGGCAGTTTCACGACATCGGTGGCGCGCGAATGGCCTCGCCGCTGGCATTGGTATGTGTTACGGATCACGTCGGAGTGCAATGATGACAGTCCGTTGGCTGGCAATCGTGGTAATCGTGGCAATCGTGGTAATCGTGGTGATCGGGCTGCTGGCGGGCACCGCGCGCGCGGATGATCGCGCGGACCATGTCGTGCATGCCCGCTACGACAATAACGTCGCGCACTATGTGGTGCACGCCGACACCACCTACGTGATGACCGAAACCAGCGACGTGACGGTATTCACCCGTCGCGCGTTGCAAAGTCTGGACCGCGCCACGCGCACGTTCTTTCCGGACAAGCAGCGGCTGGAACTGGTCGAAGCCTGGGTGGTGCAGCCCGATGGCAGCAAGCTGCCGGTGCTGCCCGACAATGTCTTCACCCGCCCGACGGCAGCGGCGCAAAGCGCGCCCGGCTTCACCAACAGCCAGGCCACCACGGTGCTGTTTCCGCAACTGCATGCTGGCAGCCACACTCATGTTGTCTGGCGGTTGACCCAGTTCAAGCCAACGATGTTCGGCTTCAGCAGCCTGAACGTGAACATCTTCGACTGGGACACCGTCAACGACGAAACTCGGATCGATCTGCCAGCCGACCTCAAGCTGGTCTGGCGCGCCCGCGGCGGCTTCGTGGTGACCGACAAAACCGATGGCGATACCCGCCACATCGTCGCCCGGGTGCGCAACACCAAAGGGCGTGAGACCGAGCCGGGCATGGTCAGCAGCCTGGACTTCATGCCGACCTTCGAGGCCACCACGCTGACCAGCTACGAGAACCTCGCCGCCCTGGTCTGGCACGGCGCCGAAGGGCGGGCCGCCGTCACGCCGCCGATCCAGGCGCTGGCCGACCGCATCGCCGGCGACCGCAAGGGCCTGGCAGCGGCGCGGGCGATTTATGAATGGGTCACCAGCAATATCCGCTACGTCGCGGTTTATCTGAACGAGGAAGATGGCTGGGTGCCGCACCCGGCCGCCGAGGTGCTGCGCGCCGGCTATGGCGACTGCAAGGATTACGTGGTGCTGACGCAGGCCCTGCTGGCGGCGCGCGGCATCGCCGCCGACATGGCGGTGCTGGACTGGGGTACCCGCTATGCCGATCCGCTGCTGTGGGCGCCGTATTTCGCCAACCACGCGATTTTGTATCTGCCCGCCTTCGACCGCTATCTGAACCCGACCGATCGCTATGCCGGCTTCGATGCGCTCAGCGATGGGCTGGGCGGCAAGTTTGTCGTGCTGATCACGCCGGACGGCAAGGTGGCGCGCACGCCGAATGTGGCGCCGGACAATAATCGCTACCAGATGATCAGCAAGCTCAGCCTCGGCGCGGACGGCACCATCGCAGGCCACGCGACCTACGAAATGTCGGCGAACACCGAAATTCCGTTCCGCTCCACCCTGGCCCGTAGCTCGTCCACCACCCATTTTGCCGATACCATGCTGCTCGCCACGCTCGAAGGCGGGTTCGGCGATCTGCACGCGTCGGACCCGCTCGATCTCACCCACAAGCTGGTGCTGACCGGGGAATGGCAAAGCCCGCACGCGGTCAATCCGGAGGGCAAGCTGGTCTATATGCGCGTGCCGGCGGGGATCGACATGGCGCCCCCCGGTGAAGTGCGCACATTGCTGCGGCCCGGCAGCAAACGCCGCTATGCCCTGCGCCTGTCGCCCCGCGACTATGGCTGGCAGGTCACCATCGCGCTGCCGGCCGGCTGGCAGGTGGCGCAACTGCCGGATGACATCGATCTGAAAACCCGTGCCGGGCATTATACTGCGCATTACCGCATGGATGGCCTCACGATCGCGATCGTGCGCAATCTGGTGGTTTCGCGGGAAATCAATCCGCCGGACGAAATGGCGGCGATCGAAACTCTGCTCTACGCGCCCACAACGGATGCAAGGGCGGTCATTGCGCTGACTCCGGCACCTTGATCGGGGCCGGTGGCTGGCCGGCGCAATAGCGTGCCCACATAATCTCGTAGGCGGCTTCCAGCCCGGCGCAAAAGCGCGGCGTGTCGAACAGGGCGCAGTGGTCGCGGTTGTCCGCCAGACGCCGACGGGCGGCTGCGAGCAAGGCCGGTTCGTTGACCAGTCGCCGCGCCATGGCTTCGTAGTCCGCCAGGTTTTCCGCCACCAGCGCCCCCAGGCCGACCGCCGCCAGCAGGCTCGCACCGACCCGGCCGGGAAACGCGGCGCCCCGGCAGGTCAGCACCGGCAGCCCCGCCCACAACGCGTCGGACCCGGTTGCGTGGGCGTTGTACGGCACCGTATCGAGAAACAGATCGGCCAGCCGCAACCGGCCTAGATGTGCGTCCAGCGGCAGCCGTGCGGCGAACACCAGCCGCGCCGGATCGATCCCGCTTGCGCTGGCTTGCCGGCGCAGATTACGCGTGGTCGTCGTGTTGTCGTCCACCAGCCACAGCACGCTGCCGGGCACCGCGTGCAGCAGCCGCATCCAGACTGCGAATATTTCCGGCTGGATCTTGAAGGTATGGTTCAGGCAGGCGAACACGAAGCCGTGCGCCGGCAGGCCCTGGCTGGCCCGATCCGGCGTTGGGCCGATCGCGCGCTTGCGGTCGTTGACCTGATAGCAAGCAGGCATCCAGACCACCTGCTCGGCATAATGCGGAAAGTCCTCGGCAGGGATCACGATACGATCGGCGATGATGTAATCCATCCACTCTGCCCCGAGCGTGCCGGGATAGCCGATATAGGACACCTGGATCGGCGCCGGCCGCCGCGCCAGCAGCGCGGGTCGGCCACCGTCGGTGTAGCCCATCAGATCGACCAGGATGTCGATTTCGAGGCCGGCAATGGTCGCTGCGATATCGCCGTCGGGCTGGCCGTGCAGATCGATGAACTGGTCGAAGCCGGCGCGCAGCCGTTGCCGCATCGCGCTGTCATCAGCCGGCCCGAGCGATAGTCCGATCACCACGAAACGATCGCGGCGATGCAGTTCGAACAACTCCGCCACCACGTAGGCAACCGCATGTTCCTGAAAATTCGCCGACAGGTAGCCGATGCGGATGCGATCGGACGACCGATGCCGGGGCAGGGCTGCCGGCGCCGACGGAATTTTCGCCGCCGCCTGGCGCGCCCACGCTGCCTGCATCGCCGCATCGGCATCGAGCGCGGCGACGGCAATGTCCATGGTGCCGAACATTGCATGCTGATCCGGCGACAGCGCAGCGCGCAGCCGATCGCGGTCGCGCCAGTCGCAGGCGAATTGCCGCAGGCTCATCAGCAGCGCCGGCAGCAGCCCCCGTTTGCCGGCCAGGAACAATGGCCACAGCAAGGCGTCGGCGGCATCGTATTGGCCTTGCCCGCACAAAGCGCGCCCGCGCAGGATATCGGCTTCGGCGGCGCGCGGATGGTCCGGCGGGATGCTCGCACAGACCGCCGCCATTTCGTCGAACCGGCCCAGCACCCCCAGCACATGCGCCTTGCCTAGGCGCGCGGCCAGGGCATCCGGTTCGTGGGCTAAAGCAGCATCGTAGGCGGCCAGGGCTTCTGGCGCGCGCGCCAGGTGGATCAACGCCTCGCCATGGCCGCGGGCAGCGATGGCACTGGTCGGCGCCAGCGCGCGGGCGCGGGCATAGCAGGCTTCGGCGACCTGAAAATTCTGCTCGGTGAGTTCGAGGCGGCCACGATTACACAGCAGTTGCGGCTGGTCGGCGTCGATTTTTGCCGCCTGCGCGTACCAGGCGCGCGCAGCCGGATAATCCTGCGCCTGGAACGCCAGCACCCCGCGCAGGTGCAGGGCATCGCGGTGGGCCGGATCCTTGGCCAGGATTTTGCCGCACAGTGCCGCCGCCGCATCCGCCTGCCCGGCGCGCTGTGCGGCGATGGCGGCGTCGAACCAGGCTGCCAACGGCGGCGTGAAGCGCAGTGCGCTCACAGCGCCGCCAGCGCTCCGGCAAGATCGCCATAGCCAACCTGCCGCCGTGCATAGCGCAGCCCCAGCCGTGCCGCCGCGGTTTGCGCCGCCGCGTCCAACGCCGCATCCTCGGTCTGGGCGAGGTAGACCAGCGTCTCATAATTGCTGAAATAGGCATCGCGCAGTTCCGGATGCCGGTCCAGCCCGAGCGGTTCGATCACCAGCGCCTGAAACTGCCGGGCGAGGAAATCGGTCAGAAAAAAACTGCGCATGTCGCGATCGCCGGCGGCCAGAAAATCCTCCGTCCCGGAATAGAACGCATAGCAATGCGGGCCGGGCAGGCGGGTGGCACCTTCCTCGGCCAGAACCTTGTCCAACAAACCGCCAGTGCCGCAATCGGCGTAACCGACGAAAATCCGATCGTACTCCGCCCGCGCCGTCCGGATCGCCGCGCGCACCGCTTCTGGAATGCGCTCGGGCGTATTATGCAAGGTCGCCGGCAGGCAGGTCAGCGCGATATGGTCGAATGTGCGCGTCAGCACGCCGATCTCACGCGCCAGCGCGCCGCAGGCGATAATTAGAACCCGCTTCAAACCGCCGCCGCATGGCTGTTGGACCGCCGCGCCATGAAGGATTTGGCGGTTTCCACCGCCACCGCGGCATCCCGGCAATAGGCATCGGCGCCCACCGACATGGCAAATTCCTCGTTCAGCGGCGCCCCGCCGACCAGCACCACGATGTCGTCGCGAATGCCTTTGCCCTTCAGCGCCTCGATCACCACCTTCATGTAGGGCATCGTCGTGGTCAGCAGGGCGGACATGCCGAGAATATCCGGCTGATGTTCGGCAATCGCCGCCAGATAACGCTCCACATCGGTGTTCACGCCGAGATCGACCACCTCGAATCCGGCACCTTCCATCATCATCGCCACCAGATTCTTGCCGATGTCGTGGATATCGCCCTTCACCGTGCCGATCACCATCTTGCCGGTTTTCGGCGCCCCGGTTTCGGCCAGCAGCGGCTTGAGGATCGCCATCCCCGCCTTCATCGCATTGGCCGACAGCAGCACTTCCGGCACGAACAAGATGCCGTCGCGGAAATCCACGCCCACGATCCGCATGCCCTCCACCAGCGCCACGGTAAGCACTTTATAGGGCGTCCAGCCGCGATCGAGCAGGATGCGCACGCTGATCTCGATCTCGTCCTTCAGCCCGTCGTAAAGATCGTCGTGCATCTGGCCGACCAGATCATCGTCCGGCAGTGCGGCTAGATCAATATTGTCCTCAGCCATCTCAAACTCCCTCACGCCGACGATTGCTGCGCCGCACGGCACCTTCCCTGGCCGGCGGCGACGCCAACGCCCCCAGTTTCTCCACCAGCTTCGCGGCGTCCGGTCGGGCACCGCGTCGGTGCGCGTCCAACGCCTGCCGCATCGCGCGCAAATGTGTTGCCGTGGTGCCGCAGCAGCCGCCGATGATGCGGGCGCCGCTGTCGCACGCCAGCCGGGCATAATCGGCCATCAGTTCCGGCGTGCCGGAGTATTCAACGCTGCCGCCGCGCACCTGCGGAATGCCGCAGTTCGCCTTCGCCACCACCACCGCATCCGGCCGCGTCGCGGTGATCGCCAGCACCGAGACCAGCAAGTCCGAAGCCCCCACCCCGCAGTTGCAGCCAATGCCATGCGGGGCAGGGGCCAGCGCCGTGGTCGCCTCGGCCATGCGCTCCGGGGTGATCCCCATCATCGTCCGCCCGGCGGTGTCGAAGCTCGCGGTGATCACTGCCGGCAGCCCGACCCGCGCTGCCGCCGTCGCCGCCGCGCGCATTTCTTCCAATGCGGACATGGTTTCGATCCACAGCACATCGGCGCCGCCGGATTTCAAGCCTTCCATCTGCTCGACGAACACCTCGACCGCCGCAGCCTCGGTCAAGGCCCCCAATGGCGCGAACAAATCCCCGGTCGGGCCGACCGATCCTGCCACCACAATTGGCCGATCCGCCGCATCCGCGACGGCGCGCGCATGGTCCGCCGCCAGCTTGTTCAGCGCGCCAACGCGGGTATGCGCATTGTGCAGCATCAGCCGGCGTGACGTGCCGCCAAACGAGTTCGTCAGAATAATATCCGCCCCGGCTTGCACGAAATCCTGATGCAGCCGCCGCACCCGATCGGGATGCTGCGCGTTCCACAATTCCGGCGCCTCACCCGCGCTCAGCCCCATGGCGAACAAGTTCGTCCCGGTGGCACCATCGGCCAGCAGCCAGTCGCGGGTTTTCAACAGGCGGTCGAGCATCATGCACCATTGCGGCTACCGCGTTGTTCCTGTCACAAAGTGTCGGCAGGGTCCAGCATGGGAGACGCAGTTGCCGCAGTGCATCATCATCTACTGGCGCGACATCCCCGCCCAACTGCTGGTTCGCGAAGGCCGCAAGGCCGAACGGCGGGAATTGCCGGAATGCTTCATCCAGGCAATCGACCGCGCCGCGATGCGCGTGGGCGCCAAGGGGTCGGACGCCTATCTGGCGCAATGGCGCCGTGCCAGCGAACCCTGCGGCGACGACCTCGCTGCTGTGGCAGACGCAACCTACGCCAGCCTGATCGCCGAATATGACAGCGCCGCGCTCGATCGTCTGGTGCAGAACGGCGGGCATCAGCGCGGTGACTGACCATCTGGTGCTGTTCATGCCGAGCGGCCGACGCGGCCGCTTCGCCGCCGGCACGCCGCTGCTGGATGCCGCCCGCGCGCTGGGGGTTTATGTCGAATCCGTCTGCGGCGGTCGCGGCCTGTGCGGTCGCTGCCAGATCGAGGTTGCCGAGGGCATTTTCGCCAAGCACGCGATCACTTCGGCGGCCACCCATCTGTCCCCGCCCGACACCACCGAAGAAGACTGGCGCGCCCGTGGCTTGAACGTTGGGCGGCGACTGTCCTGTTCCGCCCGCATCACCGGCGACCTGGTGATCGACGTGCCCAGCGAATTTGCCACCAATCGCCAGATCGTCCGCAAGCGCGCCGAAACCCGCCGCATCGCGGTGGACAGCACCATCGCGCTGAAAACCGTCTCCGTCCCGCCGCCCGACATGCACGCCCCACTCGGCGACGCCGACCGCTTGCTGGCCGCCCTCGACATCCCCGGCCTGGCGATCGACCCGCCGCTGCTCGGAACCGTCCAGCCGGTGCTGCGCGCCGGCGGTTGGCGGGTTACTGCCGCCATCCACACCGACATCGATCGGCCGCTGCTGATCGCGCTCTGGCCCGGCGAACATTCGCGAAAATTCGGCCTCGCTTTCGACATCGGCTCCACCACCATCGCCGGCCATCTGGTGGACCTTGCCAGCGGGCGGGCGATCGGTTCGGCCGGCACCGCCAATCCGCAAATCCGCTACGGCGAAGATCTGATGAGCCGGATTTCCTACGTTATGATGAACCCGAAGGATCGGAACGCGCTGACCGTTTCGGTGCGCGGTGCGGTTGCCACCTTGGTCAGCCGACTGGCCGGGCAGGCCGGCATCGCGGCGGATGACATTCTGGACGCCGCCATCGTCGGCAACCCGGTCATGCACCATCTCTATCTCGGGATCGATCCGAGCGAACTCGGCCAGGCACCGTTCGCGCTGGCAGTGTCGGGTGCGTCGCGCCTGCCCGCACGCGACCTCGGCCTGCCGATCAACCCGGGCGGGCGGGTTTACCTGCTACCCTGCATCGCCGGCCATGTCGGCGCGGACGCCGCCGCCGTCGCGCTGGCCGAAGGACCGCAAAACCACGACGATCCCACGTTGGTGATCGACATCGGCACCAACGCCGAAATCCTGCTCGGCACCCGAAGCCGCGTGCTGGCCGCCTCGTCGCCTACCGGCCCGGCCTTCGAGGGCGCGCAAATCTCCGCCGGCCAGCGCGCCGCCCCCGGCGCGATCGAGCGCGTGCGCATCGATCCCGTCACCTGGCTGGCGCGTATAAAAATCCTCGGTGTCGATCTCTGGTCGGACGAACCCGGTTTCTCCGAGGCCGCGCAGGCCACCGGCGTTACCGGCATCTGCGGCTCCGGCATCATCGAAGCAGTGGCAGAAATGTTCCTCGCCGGCATCGTATCCGCCGATGGACGGATCGGCGGCGTGCATCCCCGCATCCGCGCGACCGGCCGCACTTTCGCCTTTCTGTTGTGGGAGGGCGCAACCGAGCTGATGATCACCCAGGCCGACATCCGCGCCATCCAACTCGCCAAGGCCGCGCTTTATGCTGGCGCGCGGCTGCTGATGGATGAACTCGGGGTGGAACGGGTCGCCCGGATCAAACTCGCCGGCGCCTTCGGCAGCTATATCGACCCGAAATACGCCATGGTGCTCGGCCTGATCCCGGATTGCCCGCTGGATCGGGTGAGCGCGGTCGGCAACGCCGCCGGCACCGGCGCCCGCATGGCCCTGGTCAACCGCGCCCATCGCGCCGAAGTCGAAGCCCTGGTGCGCCGGATCGAGAAAATCGAAACCGCATTGGCACCGCGCTTTCAGGCACATTTTGTCGGTGCGATGGCGTTTCCACATGCCAGCGAGCGGTTTCCCAACCTGGCGCAGGCGGTGCTGCTGCCGGTGCCGGTCGCGGCCGGGCCGCGTCGTCGCGCTAGGCTTCCAGAAAATTCGCGTTCGTCGAGGCCCGCGCGACCAGATCGCGAATAGATGGGTCTTCGTCCGCGTGGGCCGCCGTAAGCCGTTCGACGGGCATGAAATATTCGTGCGGATGCGGAATTTGGCTCTCCATAAAACCCTTGTACTGCTTTGATTTTAAGGCATAGAGCACGCGCACATCGCGCACCGGCAGAATCAGCGGGGTGATCGGCGGTGCGCGCAGCAGACCGGTCATTTTCCACCGCGGGGTCGGATCATCCTCGGTGACCGGCGCCAGCAGCCATGCCACCGGGCAGACCGCGAGCATCGAATGAGTGCTTGGCGCAAAGCGCGACCGCTTGTCCAGCATGTTGGCGAAGCTGCCGCAGGCTTCGACCGCAAACACGTCGGCGAACGGTTCCAGCACGGTGCCGCCGAAGTTCAGCCACAGCCCATCCGGCAAGGTGCGCAGCCGGTCGCTGCCCGGCAGTTTCAGAAACGGGTGCGCCGAGGCAGATACATCCGCCGGCCGTCCGCGCAGCCAGTGGCCTTTGCCCAAAGCATCCTTGATGCCGGGCGGGCGCTGGGGCCATTGCTG
>JAYTQP010000120.1:0-9921 GCA_043746675.1 Rhodospirillales bacterium
GCCTGGCCGGGCGTGGTCGAAGGCGCCAACCTGATCGGCTCGACCCAGGTGCAGGGCCGCGCCTCGCTGGCGGGGAATTTGTGCAACGGTTCGCCGGCGGCCGACTCCGTGCCCTGCCTGATCGCCGCCCGGGCCACCGTGTTGATCGCCGGGCCGGCCGGTTCGCGCGAAGCGCCGGTTGAAAGTGTCGTCATCGGGCCGAGCCGGACCAGCCTGGCGAAAGGCGAATTCATCGTCGAATTTCGCCTGCCCAAGCAGGCCCCACGCACCGGCGACGCCTATCTGCGCTTCATTCCGCGCACCGAAATGGATATCGCCGTGGTTGGCTGCGGCATTTGCGTGGTGCTGGATGCCGGTGGCACCTGCATCGATGCTCGGGTGGCGCTGGGCGCGGTCGCACCCACCCAACTGGTGGTCGAAGGCGCCGCCAGGGCGCTGATCGGCCACACGTTGACCGATGCCGTGCTGGCCAAGCTGGATGCCGAGTGCCAGGCGGTGTGCAAGCCGATCAGCGACAAGCGCGGCACCATCGAATTCCGCACCAAGATTGCTGGCGTGCTGGCCCGTCGCACGGCGGCCATCGCGTTCCAGCGCGCCCAATCTGCCAACGCTGGAGCCTGAAGCATGAGCAAAACCCACGTATCCACCACGATTAACGGCGAGCCGATGGAATTCCTCGCCGAAGCGGGGCTTACCCTGCTCGACGCGCTGCGCGACGAGGTCGGGCTGACCGGCACCAAGGAAGGCTGCGGCTCGGGCGATTGCGGCGCCTGTTCGGTGATGGTTGACGGGCGGCTGGTGTGTTCCTGCTTGGTGCTGGCGGTTGAGGCCGAGGGCCGCACCGTCGATACCATCGAAGGCCTGGCCAGCGGCGACGTGCTGCACCCGGTGCAGCGCAAATTCCTCGAACACGCAGCCCTGCAATGCGGCTTCTGCACGCCGGGCTTCCTGGTCGCCGCCAAGGCGCTGCTGGAAAAAAACAATAACCCGACGGAAACCGAGATCCGCTTCTGGCTGGCCGGAAATCTTTGCCGCTGCACCGGTTACGACAAAATCATTCGCGCCGTCATGGACGCCGCATCCGAAATGCGAGGGGAAAAAGCATGACTTTCATTGGCAATAAATCCGATCTGCGCGTTGTCGGCACCCGCCCGATCCGCCCGGACGGCGTGGACAAAGTAACCGGTCGTGCGACCTACAGCGCGGACTTCCGGCTGCCCGGCCAGTTGGTCGGTAAAATCCTGCGCAGCCCGCACGCGCACGCCCGGATCGTCAAGATCGACACCTCCAAGGCGTCCGCCCTGCCCGGCGTGAAAGCGGTGATGACGGCGGCCGATCTGCCCGACATCGACCCCACCGAAGCCTTCGTCGGCGAAGGCCCGACCAATTTCCGCGACCAGTCGCTCAACGTGATGGCGCGCGACAAGGTGCGCTATGAAGGCCACGCGGTGGCAGCCGTTGCCGCCATGTCGGCCGCGATCGCCGACGCCGCGCTGGCGCTGATCGAAGTGACCTACGAAGTGCTGCCGCACGTGATCGACGTCGAAGCAGCGATGGCGGCCGACGCGCCGATCATCGACGAAAACCTGTTCACCGCCGGGGTCGATCCGAAGCCGACCAAGCCGTCCAACATCGCCAAGAAAATCGTGCTGAAGTCGGGCGACATCGAAGCCGGGTTTGCCGCCGCCGACGTGATCGCCGAAGGCCGATACACCACGGCTGCGGTGCATCAGGCCTATATCGAACCGCATGCCTGCGTGGCCGCCTATGGGGCGGACGGGCAATGCATGGTTTATGCCTCCAGCCAGGGTCATTTCATGATCCGCGCCTTCTGCGCCAAGCTGGTCGGCATCGAAATGTCCAACATCCGCGTTATCCCGCTGGAAATCGGCGGCGGCTTCGGCGGCAAGACCATCATCTACCTCGAACCGCTGGCGCTGGTCCTGTCGCGCAAATCCGGCCGCCCGGTGAAAATCGTGATGAGCCGGGAAGAAGTGTTCCGCGCCTCCGGCCCAACCTCCGGCGCGGTGGTCGAAGTGAAGATGGGCGCCATGAAGGACGGCACCATCGTCGCCGCCCAGGCGGTGCTGAAATACCAGGCCGGCGCCTTCCCAGGCTCGCCGGTGCAGCCCGGCTTGATGTGCGCCTTCGCAATGTACGACATCGCGAACGTGCACGTAACCGGCTACGATGTGATTTCCAATCGCGCCAAGGTTGCCGCCTACCGCGCGCCGGGGGCGCCGATTTCGTCCTACGCCGCCGAACAGGTGGTCGATGATCTGGCCCGCCAACTCGGCATGGACGCGATCAGCATCCGCCAGAAGAACGCCGCCAAGGCCGGCACCAAAACGGTTTACGGCGTAACCTTCCCGGAAATCGGCTTCGAACAGGTGCTGGCCGCCGCCAAGGCGCACCCGCATTGGTCGGCTCCGCTCGGACCCAACCAGGGCCGCGGCGTCGGCACCGGCTTCTGGTTCAACATCGGCGGCGAAAGCTCGGCCTCGGTGTTCATCAACGAAGATGGCACGGTGTCAGTGGTCTCCGGCAGCCCCGACATCGGCGGCTCGCGCGCCTCGATGGGGATGATGGCGGCCGAAGTGCTCGGCATTCCCGTTGACAACGTGCGCACCATCATCGGCGACACCGCTTCGATCGGCTTCACCAACGTCACCGGCGGCAGCCGGGTGACATACGCCACCGGCATGGCAACCGTGCAGGCGACCGAAAAAGTGGTGGAGCAGTTGAAGCAGCGCGCCGCCGCAATCTGGGACATCAGCCCCGATGCGGTGGATTGGAAAGATGGCCAGGCGGTACCGGCCGGCGCCAATGCCGGCGGCTTCGATCCGCTGTCGCTGGCGGCGATCGCGGCCAAGGCCGGCAAAACCGGCGGGCCGATCACCTCGGAAGTCTCTGTTAACGCGCAGGGCGCCGGCCCGGGCTTCGGGCTGCACATCGTCGATGTCGAGGTAGACCGGGAAACTGGCCAGACCACCATCCTGCGCTACACCGCCATTCAGGATGTCGGGCGCGCCATCCATCCGTCCTACGTCGAAGGGCAGATCCAGGGCGGCGCGGTGCAGGGCATCGGCTGGGCGTTGAACGAGGAATATATCTACGACGCCAAGGGCAAGATGGATAATGCCGGCTTCCTCGATTATCGGGTGCCGGTGGCCTCCGACCTGCCGATGATCGATGCCGTGCTGGTGGAAGTGCCGAACACCCGCCACCCGTTCGGGGTGCGCGGCGTGGGCGAAGTGCCGATCGTGCCGCCGATGGCCGCCATCGGCAACGCCGTGCGCGACGCCATCGGCATTCGCCTGCACGCCATCCCGATGTCGCCGCCGAAGGTGCGCGCGGCGCTGGACGCCGGACACGGCTGAAGACCTAGGGAAGGGCTGAGTGCCAACGGTCGTCATCGCGGGCGCGAGCTGTCGGGAATTTACCGGCGGGATCGATGCGTTCGCGGTGACGGCCGACACCGTCGGGCGGCTGATCCGTGAACTGGAAGCGCGCTATCCAGGCCTCGGCCACCATGTCGAGGAATTCATGGCGGTCGCAATCGACGGGGTTATTTTCCAGGATGCGCACAGCGAAAAACTACCCGAAGGCAGCGAGATCGTGCTGATTCCGAAGATCGGCGCTGGTTGAAAATGGGGGCAACAGGCGCATCGAAGGGCGAACCGCGCGTGATCGAAAAATCCAGCGTCACGGCGAAAGAAATGCAACGGCTGCTGCGCCAATTCGATCACGCTCACAGTGAGAAAAACAAACGCCCGCGCAAGCAGCGTCCCTGGATACGCGATATCATCGCCGTTCTGGCGCCCCACCCGAACGGCCTTTCGATGAGCCAACTGCTGGCCGCGCTATGGGCAATGCGCGGCCCCGCGCTGCCGATGCCAGAGCCCTTTATCAACACCTTGCAAAACCGCCTCAGCCGCTACACTGCGCAATCGAACATGTTCTGGCACAAAAACCCGCAGCCCGAGAATAATCTATTTTATTCGCCCGGCGGAAAAGGCTCAGGAACCTGGGCGCTGCATCGCGATAAAGTGGCGGATTGGCTGCTGCATCACGGCCTCAACCCGAAGTAGGCGCCGCGCCGCCGGCGGTTCATACAACGCGCCGCCGATCACGCTTTGGCGGTCAGCCCGGCATTGATGGCGCTGGAAATCCGAAAGCTGGTCGGCTCGTCCGACGATCCGAAGCAGCCGACGATAGCGCCGTTGCGGCCGATCACCACCTTGCCGAAATTCCAACTCGGCTCCCAGTTACGCTCCGCCTTCACCCATTTATAAAACGGATCGGCATTGTCGCCGCGCACATGGGAAATCCCGGTCATCGGGAACTTCACCCCGAAGGTAGCGTCGCAGAACGCCTTGACCGTTTTGTTGTCGGCCGATTCCTGATTGAAGTCCTGGCTGGGGATGCCGAGCACGGTCAACCCCTGCGCGCTCATCTTCTTATAGAGCTTTTCCAGCCCCTCATATTGGTAGGTGAAACCGCAGAAGCTCGCGGTGTTGACCACCAGCAGAGCGCGGCCCTTGAAGCTGGCCAGGTCGAGCGGCCCGCCCTCGATCGCGGTAAACTTGAAATCCCAGGCGGTTTTGCCGGTAGGCGCCGCCACCGCGGCGCCAACGCCGCTCAAGACTGCGGCACCGACCAGCAGCGTGCGTCTCGTGAGCTCACTCATAACGCTCCTCCATCCAAGGGTCCGCATTGTTGTGGTAACCATTTCGCTCCCAGAAACCGGGACGATCCGCCACCGAAAATTCGATCCGACGCAGCCATTTCGCCGACTTCCACAAGTATAATCGCGGTATGAGCGCCCGCAAAGGTCCGCCATGCGCTGTCGTCAGCGCCGCGCCCTGCCAGGAATGCACCAACAGAACATCGGGCTGCGCGAGTTGATCCAGCCGGACGTTGGTCGCGTAGCCGTCGTACCCATGCAATACGACATAACAGGCATTCAGATGCGGCTGCACCAGGCCAATAATGGTTTCCGCCGCCACCCCGGTCCAATGATTGTCGTAGCGTGACCATTGGGTGACACAATGCATGTCGCTGATGCTATCGGTCTGCGGCAAGGCCAGAAATTCGTCCCAGCTCAGGCTGAGCGGCCGTGCCACGGCGCCGTCGATATCCAGCCGAAACCGCTGCGCACTCACCTCCGGCTGGGCGCCCAAATCCAGCACCGGCCAGCTTTCGGTCAGCGTCTGGCCCGGCGGCAGCCGGACAATGGCGGGATCGGCGGTGGTCCCGGTCAGCAAGCGCCCGTCGCGCGCCCATCGTTGCTTGGCCGCGATGAACTTGTCGGGATCAGCCATCTCGTCCGCGGTCGCGCATGATCCGAGCCTTGTCGCGCTGCCAGTCGCGCGCGGCGATGGCGTGGCGTTTATCCGCTTTGTTGCGCCCCTCACCGAGCGCGAGTTCCACCTTGGCGATGCCGCGATCGTTGAAATGGATGTCCAGCGGCACCAAGGTCTGCCCATCGCGGGCCACCGCGCTCAGCAGCCGGATCATCTGCACCCGCTTGACCAGCAGCTTGCGCGGCGCCCGTGGCTCGAAATGCGACAGCACGCCGCCCTGATATTCCGGGATATAGGCGTTGAACAGATAAAGCTCGCCATCGCGCTCGCCGGCCCAGGCTTCGGACAAAGTGGCGCGGCCGAGGCGCAGGCTTTTAACCTCCGGCCCTTTCAGCACCAGCCCGGCTTCGATGGTTTCCTTGATCGTGTAGTCGAACCGCGCCTTGCGGTTCTGCGAGGCCATGCCGTGGCTGATCAGCGCCGATTTTTTCTTCGCGACCGCCATTTAGTTGAGAATGCCGGCATGCTGCATCGCCGCGCGCACCCGCGCCCGGGTCGCTTCCCCCGGCGGCGCCAGCGGCAGGCGGCATTTTTCCGAGGTGAGGCCAAGCAGGCTGGCGGCGTATTTGACCGGGCCGGGGCTGGTTTCGCTGAACAGCGCATCGTGCAGCGGGTAAAGCCGCTGCTGGATCGCCATCGCGCCTTTCAGGTCGCCAGCCGCCCAGGCGGCATGCATCTGGCTGCACATGCGCGGCGCGATATTGGCGGTTACGCTGATGCAGCCATGCCCGCCGGCGGCATAGGCGGAAATGGCGTTATGATCCTCGCCCGACAACTGCACGAAATCATCGCCGCAGGCGATTTTCTGCTGCATCGGCCGGGTCGGGTCGCCGGTCGAGTCCTTCACGCCGACGATGTTCCGGTGCTTGGCCAGCCGCGCCATGGTGGCAACCGACATATCGACCACACTGCGGCCGGGAATATTATAAATCAGCATCGGCACGTCGGCGCTGTCGGCGATCGCAGAAAAATGCAGGAACAAACCTTCCTGTGTCGGCTTGTTGTAGTATGGCGTCACCACCAGGATGCCATCGGCGCCGGATTTCTGCGCGTGCTGGGCGAAATCGATCGCCTCCGCCGTGCTGTTCGACCCCGCCCCGGCGATCACCGGCACCCGCTTATTGGCCACCGCGACGGTGACTTCCACCACCCGCTTATGCTCGGCATGGGTCAGCGTGGGCGATTCGCCCGTGGTACCAACCGGCACCAGCCCGTTGGTGCCCTCGCGGATTTGCCAATCCACGAAAGCCTCCAGTTTTTTCTCGTCCACCGTGCCGTCGCTGTGCATCGGTGTGATGATGGCGACGAACGAGCCTTTGAACATCGGCGGCTTCCCTGGTTTGACGAATTTTAGACGCTCAAAACTTAGGCGCATGGGGGATGCACCGCAAGGCCGAAGGCGTTAGAAGGCAGCATGCGCGCACTTCCTTTTCTGCTGCTCTCGCTTTTCCTCACCACTCCGGCCGCCGCCCAGGATGTGATGGCGATGGTCCGCGCCAATCGCTGGGCGGATGCCATGGCGCTGGCGGCGCAACATCCCGATCCGGTGGCCGGCAAGCTGGTCACCTGGTTCCGCCTGCTGGCGCCGGCTGGCGGCAGTTTGGCGGAAATCACCGCCTTTCAGGCCTCCAGCCCGGACTGGCCGCTGCCGACCAGCCTGGCCCGACGGCGCGATGAGGCATTGCTGGCCGAACCCGACGATAACGCCGCCCTCGCCGCTTGCGACAAAACCCGCCCGACCCTTGCCGCCGCACAAATCCGCTGCGCCGAAACCCTGGCCCGGCGCGGCCGCACTGCGGACGCCGCCGCCATGGCCCGCCACGCCTGGATCGAGGGCAGTTTCGATGCCGCCGCCGAAAGCAAATTCCTGCTCCGCTGGGGCAGCTTTCTGCGCCGGGAAGACCAGTTCGGCCGCTTCGACCGGCTGGCCTGGACCGAACCCAACGCCGCCAGCCGACTGATCCCGCGCCTCGATCCGGCCGACCGCAAGCCCGCCGAAACCCGCCTCGCCTTGCGGCGCGACGAAGCCAGCGCGCGCGAACGGCTGGCCGGACTGACCGTGGCGGAACGCGCCACCCCGATGATCTTCCTCGAACAAGCCCGCTGGCTCCGCCGCAACAATCAGGAAGATGCCGCCGTCGCGCTCTGGCTGGCCGCCGGCACGGCAGCGGAAAAAGCCGCCCCGAAAGCGCGGCTGGCGGCCTTCTGGGACGAACGCAACCTGCTCGCCCGCCGCCGCCTGCGCCTCGGCGATGCCGAAAGCGCCTACCGGCTGGCCGACGGCCATGCCCAGACCGGCGTCGAGCAAGTCGCGGACGCCGAATTTCTGGCCGGCTTCATCGCCTTGCGCCGGCTCGGCAACCGGGCGGCAGCGGCGCAGCATTTCCAAACCCTCGCCGCCGCCTCGAAAGCCGCCATCACCCAGGGACGGGCAAATTACTGGCTCGGCCGCACCGCCCGCGACGACGCCGCAGCCCGCCGCCACTACGCCGCCGCCGCCGCCTTCCCCAACAGTTTCTACGGCCAATTGGCCGCCCTCGCGCTCGGCGACAGCCCGGCGGCGCTGGCCGCGCGGCTGAAAATCGTGGCCGGCCCGGTCGATGCCGCCCGCGCGCTCGATCTCGCCGGCCGCGAACTGGCCCGCGCCGCCGCCATCCTGGTCGGCTGGGGCGAGCCTCGCCGTGCAGCGGCCTTCCTGCTGCGCCTCGACGACGTATCCCCCGACCCTGCCGTGCGCGACATGACCGCCCGCCTCGCCGCCGGCCTCGGGCTGCCCGATGTCGCAGTGGCGCTGGCCCGCCGCGCCGGCCGCGACGGGTTGGTGCCGCTGGCAACCGGCTGGCCGAGCGCGGCCAGCATCCCGCCGGACGCGCCGGTGGAACCGGCGCTCGCGCTCGGCATCATCCGCCAGGAAAGCAGCTTCGACAGCGCCATCGTAAGCCCGGCCGGCGCGCGTGGGCTGATGCAGTTGATGCCGGCCACCGCCGCCCAGGTCGGCCGCAAGCTCGGTCTGGCCGCCCCACCGCTCGCGCTGACCGCTGACCCGGCGCTCAACCTGCGGCTCGGCACCGCCTATCTGGGCGATCTGATGGCGCAGTTCGACAATGCCAGCCCGCTCGCCATCGCGGCCTATAATGCCGGGCCGAACCGGGTCACCGAATGGCTCGGCGCCAACGGCGACCCACGCCGCAAGGCCATCGACGTGATCGACTGGATCGAGTTGATCCCGTTCGCCGAAACCCGCAACTACGTCCAACGGGTGACCGAGAACGAACTGATCTACCGCGCCCGCGCGGGTATGATCGCGCCGCACCCGCTGGCCGCGTGGCTACCCTGATCCGCTTCGTGCCCATCCTCGCCCGCTTCATCGCCAGCGGCTTCGGCTGCGGCTTCGCCCCGGTTGCGCCGGGCACCTTCGGCGCGCTCGGCGGCCTGGCGATCGGCGCGCTGTTACTCGCCCTGCAACCCGCCCTGCTGCCGGCGGCTGCCCTGGTTGCGACACTCCTCGGCTTGTGGGCGGTCAGGCGGATCGGCGGTGACGACGATCCGGGCTGGATCACCATCGACGAGGTCGCCGGCCAGTTGCTCGCCCTCACCCCGCTCACCCACCTCTCATTGACCGGCCTGCTGGTCGCCTTCGCGCTGTTCCGGCTGCTCGATATTCTCAAGCCCGGCCCGATCGGCTGGGCGGATCGGCAGCACGGCGCCACCTGGGTGATGGCCGACGATGTCATCGCCGGCCTGATCGCCGCCGGAATCCTATGGGCAGCGCAGCGACAATGGCCCATAGTTTTCCAATGATCGACGATCTCATTCTGGCTGATGCCGAAGCCCTGCTCGCCGCCTGCCGCACCGCCGGCGCAATCCTCGCCACCGCCGAAAGCTGCACCGGCGGCCTGATCGCCGCCACGCTGACTGCCATCGCCGGCAGTTCGGATGTGGTGGATCGCGGCTTCGTAACCTATTCCAACGAAGCGAAAACCGATCTGGTCGGCGTCCCCGCAACCCTGATCGAAACCCATGGCGCGGTCAGCGAACCGGTTGCGCGGGCGATGGCCGAAGGTGCGCTCGCCCGCTCGCGCGCCACCTTGTCGATCAGCGTCACCGGCGTCGCCGGCCCCGGCGGCGGCAGCGCCGAAAAGCCGGTCGGGCTGGTCTGGTTCGGCTGCGCCCAGCGCGGCGGCCAGACCATCACCACCCACCGTGTCTTCCCCGGCGACCGCGCGGCGGTGCGCCGGGCAACCGTGCTGCTGGCGCTGCAACTGCTGGGCGGGCGGCTCTGATGCTCGGCGCCGCCCCGAACCATAATGGCGGCCCGCCGCTGGAAGAAGAAGAAGCGCCGGATGTGCTGGCCTGGCGCAGCTACCACTGGCGACGCGCGCACAAGAAGGCTTGGAAAACTCCACCGCCGGAAATCGCCCTGCGCCGGCTCGCCCGCGCTGAGGAACTCGGCATGACCTACAAGGAATACACGCTGGAGATCATGGAGCGCGGTAAGTATCTCTGAGGCGGCTATTTATGGCGCGCCGCCCAGGCTTGCATGAAGGCGATTTCC
>JAYTQP010000121.1:0-3399 GCA_043746675.1 Rhodospirillales bacterium
AGCAGCCTCTCGATGTCGGCGACATCATAGCCGAGCATGGCCAGAATCTCGCGCGTATGTTGCCCGATCGCCGGCGCCGGGCTGCGGATGGCACCGGGCGTGGCGGACAGTCGGGGGACCACGTTGTGCATGGTGACATGCCCGAGATCGGCATCCGGCAGCGCCACCAGCACTTCGCGCGCGACCACGTGGGGATCGGCGACCAGTTGGTCGATGTCGTGGACGGCGGCGGCGGTGATGCTTTCGCGCTCGAAAATCGCTAGCACCTCAACGCAATCCCGCGCGGCGATGAAGGCGCCGATCGGCGCCTCGCAAGCCTCCGCATTGGCCACCCGGGCGGTGTTGGTGGCAAAGCGCGGGTCGGCGAGCATGTCCGCCCGCCCGATCAGCCGCAGCAGCCGCTCGGCCATCGCCTGGATCGAGGCGGAAATGGCGATGTAGCGGCCATCGCGGGTGCGAAACACGTTGCGCGGGCTGGTGGTGTTGGAACGGCTGCCGGTGCGTTGGGGCAGCGCGCCGGAGACCTGGAACATCGCCGCCTGTGGGCCGAGGATTGAGATCATCGGGTCCAACAACGGCAGATCGATCACCTGGCCGGGCTGGCCGCGCTCGACCTCCCGCCGGGCGATCATAATTGCGTAGGCGCCGTAAAGCCCGGCCACCATGTCCGCCAAGGCCAGCGGCGGCAGCACTGGCGGGCGATCGGCAAAGCCGTTCATCGCGGCGAAGCCGGACATGCCTTCGACCAGCGTGCCGAACCCAGGCCTGGTGCGATACGGCCCATCCTGCCCGAAGCCGGATATGCGCAGGATCACCAGGCGCGGATTGGCTTCGTGCAGCACCGTCGGCCCGATACCCATGGCTTCCAGCGTTCCCGGGCGGAAATTTTCGATCAGCACGTCGGCGCGCGCCAGCAGCCGGCGCAGCACCGAAATGCCCTCGGGATGGCGAAGATCGAGCGCCAGGCTTTTTTTGTTGCGGGCGTAGACTTTCCAATGCAGCGAATGGCCTTCGGTGCGCCAGGCGCGCAGCGGGTCGCCTTCGGTCGGGTCCTCGATCTTGATCACCTCGGCGCCGTGGTCGGCCAGTTGCAGGCTTACCATGTTGCCGGCAACGAGGCGGGAGAGGTCCACCACCAGAAGATCGGCCAGCGGTGGGGTGGCATTCGGGCTGAAATCGCGCTGCGTGACCATGAAGGCTCCGTCGTTGACCGCGATTCCTAGGCTGGGTACGGTCCGGCGGCAATCACCGGGACAATCGTTGTGACCTACGAAACCTTGTTGCTGAGCGAGCCGGCCGCGCATGTGTTGCAGATCACCCTGAACCGGCCGGCGGTTGCCAATGCGATGAACACGCAGATGGGGCTGGATATGCTGGCGGTGTTCGATGGGCTGTGCGCCGATCCGGCCGCCTATCGCTGCATTATCCTGACCGGCGCCGGCGACAAGGCGTTCTGCGGCGGCGGCGACCTGAAGCAGCGGCAGGGCATGACGGATGCACAATGGCAGGCCCAGCATCTGGTGTTTGAGCGCCATACGCGGGCGATGTTGGCCTGCCCGATCCCGCTGATCGCGGCGGTCAACGGCGCGGCCTATGGCGGCGGTTGCGAAATGACTTTGTGCGCCGATTTCGCCTATGCAGCGACCCATGCCCGATTCGCGCTAACCGAAGTGACGTTGGGCATCATGCCCGGCACTGGCGGGACGCAGAATCTGCCGCGCGCGGTCGGGGTGCGACGGGCGAAGGAGATTTTGTTGACCGGGAGGCCATTTTCGGCGGCGCAGGCGCTGGAATGGGGGATGGTGAACCAGGTTTGCTCCGCCGACACGTTGCTGGCCGAGGCGCTCGACACCGCGGCCCGGATCGCTGCCAACGCGCCGCTGTCGGTCCGCCAGATCAAGCAGTCCGTCAATGTCGGCATGCAGACCGATCTGGCGAGCGCGATGCTGTTCGAAATCGAGGCCTATAACCGGCTGCCGCCGACCGAGGATCGCCGCGAAGGGGTTGCGGCGTTCAACGAAAAGCGCAAGCCGGTGTTCCGCGGACGGTGATCGTCAGGTCGCAATGTGTAGCGAAACCGGCGCCGTTGGTCCGGCACGATGACAAACTTCCAAATGTAACCTTAATTTCTCTTTGCAACCCCAGGTGGGTCGCCTAAACACCTCGCGCTGTTTGACGAGGGACAAGATGGCTGAAATTAGGGTGTTTGCTGACATGGCCCGCAGCATGGGGCTGCATAACGGCGTGGTCCGGATCAAGTTTGCCCAGCTCGACACCGAGGGCAAAGCCGAGGACGTGCTCGATCTGATGGTGCCGCAGACCGAACTGCGCAATTTCATCGAGGGGCTGCGCAAAATCGCCAAATAAGCCGGCCTCGCGCAAAACCGCGATGGGCGCCCGAAATCTTGGCGAAATCGTCGCGATTTCCGGTGTCGACGGCTTAATCTGCTTTATTCCTGCCATCCTGTCGGGCAAACATCGCCCGATGCAGCTTCCTTCCGCCATCGCGCCGTTGCGGCACAAATTATTTCGCCTGCTGTGGAGCACCAACCTGGTGGTCTCGGTGGGCGTGTGGCTGCAAAACACCGGCGCCGGCTGGCTGATGACATCGCTGGCGCCGAACGCGCTGATGGTTTCGATGGTGCAGATGGCAACCATTCTGCCGATGCTGCTGCTGGCGCTGCCGGCCGGCGCGCTGGCCGATATCGTCGATCGCCGGCTGTTCATCATGCTGACGCAAGGATGGATGCTGCTGGCGGCGGCCGGGTTGGCGGTGCTGACCTATATGGGGCTGACCACCGCGCCGCTGCTGCTGGGCTTCACCTTCGCGATCGGGCTGGGCCAGGCGATGAACAGCCCGGCCTGGGGGTCGGTGATGGCGGAATCGGTGCCGCGGCACGATCTGGTGCAGGCGATCACCCTGAACGGCATCGGCTTCAACCTCGCCCGCGCGATCGGGCCGGCGTTTGCCGGCGTGCTGGTGCTGGCCGGCGGGCCGGGCCTGGCGTTCGGGCTGAATGCGCTGAGCTACCTGGCGGTGATCGTAGCACTGCTGAGCTGGCATCGGCGCAAGCGCACGCCGGCGCTGCCGCGCGAACAACTGGGCGCGGCGATGCGGGCCGGCGTGCGCTTCGTGCAGCACACGCCAGTGATGCAGGCGGCGATGGTCCGCACCACCAGCTTCTTTTTCGCCGCCGCGGCGCCGTGGGCGATGCTTCCGCTGATCGTCAAGCAGCAGCTCGGCATGGGCGCCGGCACCTACGGCCTGCTGCTCGGGCTGATGGGCGCCGGCGGGGTGACATCGGGCCTGCTGCTACCGCAAATCCGCGCGCGGCTGAGCCGTGGCAATACCGTGTTCGCCTCCGGCGTGATCAGTTGCGGCGGCATGACGCTGGTGGG
>JAYTQP010000122.1:0-1989 GCA_043746675.1 Rhodospirillales bacterium
CGAGTGGAACAAAATCCACCCCATCCGGCAGCGCAACCGCGTCCATCGCCAGCACAGCCGGCCGTCGCCCAAGCCGATCCAACAAAAACCCGCCATCGCCCGCAAAATTCGGCAGCACCGCCCCTGGTGCCGGGCCGGCAGGCCAAACCGCATCGTCGGCGGTGATCCAGTGCGAGGGCGGCAAATGGATCGATGTGCCTTGCCTTGGATTGACCAGCGGCCGGGCAAAATCCTGTTGTACCGCCAGCGACAAGGCCGCATCCCGCAGCAGCGCGTGCCCCCGGCTGGGCGGGGTCATGAACAAGGTGCTTTTGCGTGCCGCGCGAATATTCTCATGGGCTGCGAACACCCGTTCGTCGCTGTAGCCATCCAGCAAATCATCGCTGCCGCCTTCGAGTACGGCAGCCAGTTTCCAGGCCAGGTTGGCGCTGTCATCGATGCCGGAATTCAGCCCGCGCACGCCGAAAATCGGCACCAGATGGGCGGCATCGCCGGCCAGCAGCACGCGGCCGACCCGGTAGCGCGGCGCGGTCAGACAATGCGCCTTGTACAGACTGATCATCACCAGTTCGTACTCCGGCGCTTCCCCCAGCATCGCCAGATGGGCATCCACCCGCGCCCGCACGGCGGTTTCCGCCTGCGCGGCGGCATCGTCGTCATCGGGGTTCAACTGGTAGTCGATGCGCCAGATATCGCCGGGCTGGCGATGCATCAGCACCGTGCTGCCGGGGTTGGAGGGCGGATCGAACCAGGCCCGGCGCTCGGTCGGGGCGGTCGAGCGATGCGCGATATCGGCAATCAGATAACGGCCTTCGTAGCTGGTGCCTTCAAGCTTCAACCCGATCGCCGTGCGCACGAAGCTGCGGGCGCCATCGCAGCCGACGACGTAATCCGCCGCCAGATCGTACTCTCCCGCCGGCGTGGCCACCCGCAGAACAACCCCGGATGCGTCTTGCCGCAGCCCAACCACGCTGGAATGCCAGCGCACTTCCAGGCCGGGCAGCGCATCCAGCAGGCCCTGTTCGGCCCAGCATTGCGGCAGATTGGTCATCGCCGGATGCTTGCCGGCCTCGGCATCGGGCATGGTGAAATGCAACACTTCGCGGTCGCGCCAAAAGCTGCGCCCGCTGGCCCAGCCCAGCCCCATCGCGGCCGCCCGCTCGGCCACCCCGAACCGATCCCAGATTTCCAACGATCGCCGCGACAGCGAAAGCGCCCGGCTGCCCCAACTCACCGCCCCACGCGGCTCGATCAGAACAGGTTCGATCCCGTAGTAGCGCAGCCCGGCCGCCAGGCTCAGCCCCACCGGCCCGGCGCCGACGATCGCGACGCGATGCCGCCGCTTCAAGCCATCAAGTTCCGCCGGTCGCACAAAGCTGTGCTGCGGAAATGTGTCATAGTGCTCGGTCGCAAGCACCTTGGCTTACATCACCTGCAGGAAAATTAGCACCAGCCCGACCACCGAAACCGCAAACACGCCGGTCCGCACCCAGGGTATGCCGGCGATATAGACCCCGACATAAACCAGCCGTGCCCAGAAGAAGAGTTGCGCCCCGAGCGCGGTGGACGCGTTGGCATGGTTGGTAGCCGCCGCCACCAGCACCAGGCCTGCGAACAGCACCAGATTTTCCAGCATGTTGCGCTGCGCGCGGACCGCGCGTCCGGCCCAGCCGGTGATGACAGGCATGGCGTCGCGATTTCCGGCCAAGGTCGGCAGGCCAACCTGCAACAGCGCGCCGACGGCCGCGATCACCGTCTGCACCAAGGTCAGCGCAATCGCCCAGACGAGCAAATGGAGATCGGTGGACATCGGCATCCTCCCAGGTTTTGATACGAAACTTTAGCAGTTCCGGCTCGTCGCCGCCAGCGAAACACGGCTACACTGGTGCGACAGGAGGACCGGCCCAATGCCAACCCGCTTCGCCGTTATTGGCCTCGATCATCGTCATATCTACGAAATCACCGAACATCTGATCGATGCCGGCATGG
>JAYTQP010000123.1:0-1894 GCA_043746675.1 Rhodospirillales bacterium
GCTGGCGCTCTACACAATGGAAAAAGGGCCGGACGGGGTGTGGCGCATCGATGGCTGCGCGCTGACGGCCAGCGAGAGGGTGGCAGCCTGAAGCCGCAGTGCGGCATCCGGCACGAAGGCCGGGGCAGGGGATAGCAGTGCCGCCATCGCGACGCGGGCCTGGTGCAGCCGCGCGTGCCAGCCCGCCGTCGGCGGGCGAACCGGTTGATCTAGCAGTCCGATGCCGGCCCACTGCAAGCGATCGGTCCAGCTTTCGCGCGCCCAGTTGGTTGGCGCCAGCTTCCAGGCCACATCGCGCCGAAGCAACACGCTGCCGCCGTCGCCGGACAGCGCGAGGCGGGTGCCGATTTCGGAGCGGTCGTCGCCGCGCCAGCGAAACACCTCCAACCCGCGCAGCCGGAACGGCGCGCCACCGCAGAGCGCCAGCAGATCGAGCGTGCCGCCACCCAACCCCAGCCCGAACGTAACAGCGATCAGATCCATCCCGGCCAGATGCCCGGCCAGCACCACATGCGCCCGCAATGAAGGCAGCCACACGGCGTCGCCGCCTCCCGGCGCCTGCACCAGCACGGTCGTCGCGTCCATCGGCGCCAGCAGCAACGCTGGCGCCGTCAGCAGCCTGCGGCGGGAAAGGTTCATCCCGCGATGCTAGCCGCGCCGGATTAAGCGCGCCCTAATGCCCAGCCCAAGGTGACTGCGCCCATGCAGAACGCCACCGAGCCGATCATGTTCGCCCACGCCGCCACCCAGGCGCCCTGCTGCAACAATTCAAGCGTTTGCAAACTGAACGACGAAAACGTGGTGAACCCGCCGCAGAACCCCACCATCAGCAGCAGCCGCATGGTGTTGGCCTCCGGCGTTGCCCCGGTCGCCAGCCAGCCGATGATGAAACTGCCGCCGATATTGATCAGCAAGGTGCCCCAGGGAAACGCCGTTCCCAGCCAGCCGGCCAGCAGCAGCCCGAGCCAATAGCGCAACACGCTGCCCGCAGCCCCGCCCAGCGCCACCAACAGCATTGCCATCGCCATCACCTTGTCATCGGTTGCAATGCGCACATGCCACAGGATGCAAGCGTGGCAAAATCGTCAGGTTCGGCTACACCAGGGCGGCATGAGCGAATCGGCGAACGACGCGAAATCCTGGCTGCGCGGGCAGACCCTGGCCAGCCGGCCCGGGGTGGCGGTGGTGGTGGGCCTGTCGCTGCTCGGCAGCATTGCGGCGATCGGCCAGGCGTTCTGCGCCGGGGCGCTGCTGGCAGCGGGTATTGCCGGGGCGCTGCCGCCCTGGCCAGCCGCGCTCGTCTTTGCCGTGCTGGCGCTGCTGCGCGGCGGGCTGGGCGTTTTGGTCGAACGCCGCGCCTTCGCTATCGGCACCGCCGCGCGCGGCCGGATGCGCGCGCAGGCGCTGGCAAAAATCCTGGCGCGCGGCCCGGCCATGCTGCGCCGCCAGCATTCCGCGGTGCTGGCCGACATCGTGGTGGATCGGGTGGAGGCGCTGAACAATTACTTCGCGCGTTGGCTGGCCGCCGCCGCGCTGGCAATCGCCGCCCCGGCGCTGGTGCTGCTGGCCATGCTGGCGGCGGACCCGTTTGCCGCCCTGGTGCTGGCCGGCTGCGGCCTGCTGGTGCCGCTCGGCATGGCGCTGTCCGGCATTGGTGCTGCCGCCGCGTCCCGCCGCCAGTTCGTCGCCATGCAGCGGCTGCAAACACGGTTCCTGGATCGGATCAGGGGCATTGCCACCATCGTGTTGGCGGGCCGCACTGAAACCGAAGCCCAGGCACTCGCCACATCGGCCGACGCGCTGCGCCGCCACACCATGCGGGTGCTGCGGGTCGCCTTCCTGTCGTCGGCCGTGCTCGACTGCGCCATGGCGCTCGCGCTGGTTCTGCTGGCGC
>JAYTQP010000124.1:0-4973 GCA_043746675.1 Rhodospirillales bacterium
GCCAGCAGGATCGGCGGTGCGGCCGGGTTGTCGGCGACAGTGTGATAGGCGGAAATATGCTGGAGAAATTCCCAGTCCGCCGGCACATCCGGATCGCCATACTCGGCAATCCAGCTCGCGCCGGCCAACAACTTGCTGTAGCGGCGCATATCCACCAGCGGAATGGTGCAGAACAGCGCACCAAAACGTTCGGGATAGCGGGTCAGCATGTTGGTGATCAAAATGCCGCCGTTCGATCCGCCCTCGGCGGCAATGCGGCCCGGCCGGGTGACGCCACGCGCCACCAGATCAGCGGCGACGGCGGCGAAATCATCATGGGTGCGGGCCTTGCCTTCACGAATGCCGGCCTGATGCCAAAGCGGGCCGAATTCACCGCCGCCGCGCAAATGCGCGATCACCGAAATCCCACCGCGCTCCAGCCATAGTTTGCCGATCGCGGTCCGATAGACCGGCTCCATCGTCACCCCGAAGCCGCCATAGCCGTAGAGATGCACCGGCGCATCGCCGCCCGTGCTGGCCGGGCCGACCTGGGTATAGGGAATACGCTCACCATCGATCGAAATCGCCTCATGGCGCGTTACCACCAACCCGCTGGCATCGAACGCCACTGGAGCAGACTTGAGAGTTTCCGCCGTCGCGCCGCCGATCGTGGTCAGCAGCAGGCGCGCCGGGGTCAGCGGGTCCTGCACGCTGGCGAGCAGGCTGCCGTCGCTGGCATCCTCGTCTTCGTCCAGCCGCCCGACGCTGACCACGCCGATAGCGGGCAGCCCGGCAAGCTCGGCCGCCTGCCAGCCGGCGGCCGAGGGCGTGAACACCAGATGGCGGGATTGCAGATCGTCCAGCACCGAGAGCAGCAGCCGGCCATCGACCCACGTGAAATTGCTGCTGGTGCGGCGCGCCGACGGGGTGAATAAAACGGCGAAATCTCTGTCACCAGCAAGGAATTTCTCGCGCGCAATGCCAAGCACGCTGCCAGGCGGGTGGATCACATCCCCCAACACCCAGTCCGAGCGCGGCCGCACCGCCAACCAGCCGCGATGCCAACTGAACCGGGCGTCGCTGGGCAAATCCAACCGCAGGCGTTTGCCGTGCAAATCCGCCAGCCAGACAGTCTGGTGAAAGAAGTCGGTTTGTTCGCTCAACACCACCCCGTATTTGGCGTCGTTCCAGTCCACATCGCCGCCAACCGCCATCCGGTCCGGCGTGGTCTCAAAAATCACTTGCATTGCACTGGGATCTTCACCCCGCCGCCAGATCCGCACCGTGCGTGCATAGCCTGAACTGGTGGCCATGCCCTCGCCCCAGGCGCTGGACAGCACCAGCGTGTCCCGATCCAGCCAGGCGGTGCCGCTTTTGGCTTCCGGCAAAACGAACCCATCCGCAACGAACATGCAACGCGTCAGATCGAATTCGCGCAGAACCACCGCGTCGCTGCCACCGCGCGACAGAAGCATGATCGCAAGATCGTTGGTGCCAGCCAGCACGCCGGCGCCATGAAACACCCAATCCTCGCCTTCCGCCTCGGCAAGCGCATCGACATCCAACACGGTCTGCCAATCCGGTGCGTCGGTGCGAAACAGGTCGAGCGAGGTCCGCCGCCACACGCCGCGCACATGCACCGCATCGCGCCAGAAATTATAGATATGCGCGCCGCGCCTGGTGATGAACGGAATATTATCCGGCCGGTCCCAGATCGCCGCCAAGGCGACGGCATCATCATGCGTGGCGGCGTCGTCGAACTGTTGCTGCGTTACGGCATTTTGCGCCGCCACCCATTCCAACGCCGCCGGACCATCGACCGCCTCCAGCCACAGGAAGGGATCGTCGTCCGGCGCCGCCAGGGTCGGGTTCAAATCACCCCCTGCTTGCGCAAGGCAGCGAATTTCTCTGGGGAAATGCCGAGCAGGCCCAACAGCACTTCCTCGGTATGCTGCCCGAGCATCGGCGGCGGCAGACGATAATCCGCCGGCGTTTCAGACAACCGCACCGGGTTGGCGATCACTTTCACATCGGCGCCGCTCGAATGGCGCATTTCCACCACCGCCTGGCGGGCGATCACCTGCGGATCGGCGAACACCTCGGCCAGCGTGTTGATCGGGCCGCAGCCGATCGACAGGGCTTCCAGCGTTTCCATCCATTCGCCGGTCTTGCGGCTTGCCATCACCGGGCTGAGCGTATCGGTTACCAGCTGGCGGTTGGCGACGCGGGCGGCGTTGGTGGCGTAGCGTTCGTCGGCCAGCAAATGGCCAAGCCCGACCGCATCGCAAAACCGTTTGAAGGTCGCATCATTGCCGACCGACAGCACAATGTGCCCGTCCGCGGTCGGAAACACCTGATACGGCACGATGTTGGGATGCTGATTGCCGAGCCGGACCGGGTTTTCGCCGGTCGCCAGATAGTTCATGCCCTGGTTGGCCAGCCAGGCCACATGGGTGTCGAGCATGCCGATATCGACCTGCTGGCCAACGCCGGTGCGCTCGCGATGGCGCAATGCGGCCAGCACGCCGATGCAGCCGTACAGCCCGGCAAACACATCCGCCACCGGCACGCCAACCTTTTGCGGCAGCCCGTCCGGCTCCCCGGTCAGGCTCATCACCCCGCCCATCGCCTGGATCAGGCTGTCATAGCCCGGCCGCGCCGCGTACGGGCCGGTCTGGCCGAAGCCGGTGATCGAGCAATAGACCAGCGACGGGAAATCCCGGTGCAACTGGTCATAGCCCAGCCCGTATTTCGCCAGCGCGCCAACCTTGAAATTTTCCACCAGCACATCGCAATCCGCCACCAGTTGCCGCAGCAGCGACTGGCCTTCCGGGCTGGCGATATCGACGGTGACGGACCGCTTGTTGCGGTTCACCCCGATGAAATAGGCGCTTTCGCTAGTACCGGGCATCACCGGCGGCGCGAACCCACGGGTGTCGTCGCCGGCGCCGGGCCGCTCGATCTTGATAATTTCCGCGCCGAGATCGCCCAGCATCTGGGTGCAGGTCGGCCCGGCCAAAACGCGCGTGAGATCGAGCACGCGAATACCCTTCAAGGGACCGGCAGGCTCAGTGTGGCTCATAACAATCCCCCCAAAACGCGAAAAGCCCAGGGGCATCGCCCCTGGGCCTTATCGTAGCAGCAAATCAGATCAGTTCTTGGCCTTATCGACCAGCTTGTTCTTCGCGATCCACGGCATCATGGCGCGCAGCTTTTCGCCGACTTCCTCGATCGGGTGCGCGGCGTTGCGGCGACGGATGGCCTTGAAGCTGGCCTGGTTGACCTTGTTTTCCAGCATCCAGTCGCGGGCGAATTTGCCGGTCTGGATATCATTCAGCACCCGCTTCATCTCGGCGCGGGTTTCATCGGTGATGATGCGCGGGCCGGTGACGTATTCGCCGTATTCGGCCGTGTTGGACACCGAATAATTCATGTTGGCAATGCCGCCTTCGTAGATCAGATCCACGATCAGCTTCACTTCGTGCAGGCATTCGAAATAGGCCATTTCCGGCGCATAACCCGCATCGACCAAGGTTTCGTAGCCGGCCCGGATCAGTTCGACCAGCCCGCCGCACAGCACCACCTGCTCGCCGAACAGATCGGTTTCACATTCTTCCTGGAAGGTGGTCTCGATAATGCCAGCGCGGCCACCACCGATGGCGGAGGCATAGGACAGCGCGATTTCCAGCGCGTTGCCAGACGGATTTTGGTCCACCGCCACCAGGCAGGGTACGCCGCCGCCGCGCTGATATTCACTGCGCACGGTATGGCCGGGGCCTTTCGGCGCGATCATGAACACATCGATATCCGGGCGCGCGTCGAGCAGCTTGAAATGCACGTTCAGCCCGTGCGCGAACGCCATCGCCGCACCGGGGCGCATGTTGGCGTGCAGGCTGTCGCGGTAGAGGTCGCCCTGCCCTTCATCCGGCGTCAGCACCATGACAACGTCGGCCCAGGCGGCGGCGGCGGCCGGGTCCATCACCTTCAGGCCGGCCGCTTCGGCCTTGGCGATGCCGGCCGAGCCGGGGCGCAAAGCGACTGCAAGCTGGGTGGCGCCGCTGTCTTTCAGATTATTGGCATGGGCATGGCCCTGGCTGCCATAGCCAACGATCACAACCTTCTTGGACTTGATCAGGTTCACGTCGGCGTCGCTGTCATAGTAAACGCGCATGGCGTTTTCGCTCCTTGGATAGTTCTGTGAAGTGGGGTTTAGATGACCGTGGTGCCGCGGGCTAGTGCGGCGACCCCGGTGCGGGAAACCTCGGCCAGCCCGAGCGGGCGCATCAAGGCGGCGAAGGCGTCGAGCTTGTCGCTGTTGCCGGTCATCTCGAAGACGAAGCTTTCACTGGTGGCATCGACCACGCGGGCGCGGAAGGCGTCGGCCAGGCGCAGCGCCTCGGCGCGGTTGTTGCCGGTGCCGATTACCTTGATCAGCGCCATTTCGCGGGCCAGATGCGGGCCTTGCTGGGAAAGATCGGCCACCCGATGCACCGGCACCAGCCGGTCCAACTGGGCCTTGATCTGTTCGATCACCATTTCGGTACCAGACGTTACGATATTGATACGGCTGAGATGGCCGTTATCGTCCACCGGCGCCACCGTCAGGCTGTCGATATTATAGCCACGGCCGGAGAACAGCCCGATCACACGGGCCAGCACGCCAGCTTCGTTTTCCACCAGCACCGAGATGGTCGCCGATCGCGTATTGGTCACTGAAGGCGGGGACATATGCAACTCTTATTGATGAAAGTTTTTTGCTTCTTTTTTTCAAAAAAGAAGCGCTATGCTTATCTTATACGAGTGCGAGGCCCGCATCAGTAAGCTTGGCCGCACCATCATCGGCGAGCGCCACCCCATGTTCCCCGCCCAGGATCATTTCGTTGTGCGGCGCCCCAGACGGGATCATCGGGAACACGTTTTCCTTCTGATCGACACAGATATCGGCGATCACCGCGCGCGGGCAGGCGATCATTTCGCGGATGACGTCATCCAAC
>JAYTQP010000125.1:0-1713 GCA_043746675.1 Rhodospirillales bacterium
GCCGCCATCTCCGGCTGCTGCAACAGATGTTCGAGATGCCCGGCATAGCCGGCGGCTTCCCAGCCGAGCGCCCAGATCAGCCAGCCGAATTTCTGCGGCAGGGCCACCGCAGCGATCGCAGGCGCAAGGCGGGTTTGCCCGGCGCGGGATTTCTGTACTCGTGGGGGCGCGCGGTGCAACTCCATCGCGCGCTTCAGCCGGCGCGCAATGCGATTGAGCCGCTTCCACAGCGGCATCAGCAGCGGATACAGCAGCGGCATTTTGAGAAACCGCCGTGCGATCAGCGCCTTGAGATCGTCCATGATCTTCCCGACCCGGGCGGCCAGTTCGGGCGCCAGCGCAGCGAGCGCAGGGTTGGGGGAGAGGGACGGGTTCATGGCGGGTTGGTTACTCCGTAATGGTTTTGTCTATTTATCTAACTATGGTATTCGCTGCAACAAAAAAATCGACGACATTTCGCCATCATGAGGGCCGCGTGACGATCCAGCGGGACCGCACCGAAGGCCGACGGGTTGCCCTGGACTGCCACGGCTGCGCCTCGCAGTGACTTATCCGCAGGGCCGCGATTCTCGGGGTCTCAACCGAACGGAGTGTTCTTTTTGTTCACAAAAAGAACGCTCCCAATCCTCTGCAGGCCCCCTTGCGTCGAGGCAGGCGACTTTGGCGCCCGGGACCGGTATAGAGCGGCATGGTGAGGCAGCGTGCAGCGATTCGGATTGGGTTGAATGTCGGGCTGGATGGCGCGCTGGGGGCGGCTGCGGTGGGGCTGGCGTGGTTTATCTGCGCGCCGGAGGGCGATCCGACGATGCCGGTGTGGCCGATCTTGTGGGGCGCGGTGCTTCTAATCGTGGCCGGGCTGCCGTTTCGGCTGGCGCAGCAGCATTGGCGCTTTGCCGGCAGCAACGATCTGCTGGGGGTGGTGGCCGCCAGCATCGCCACCGCCTCGTTGTTTCCGGTGGCGCTGCATCTGGCCGGGGTTCCGCTTCCCAGCCCGGCGTTTCCGCTGGCGCATGTGCTCGGGCTGACGGTGCTGCTGAGCCTGCCGCGGGTCGGCTATCGGTTGATGCGGGAGGGTGCGGCCGAGGGTGTGGCGGTCCCGGCGGTGCTGCTGATCGGCGCGGGGGAGCCGGCGGACCTATTTCTTCGCGCGCTGGCGGCCGATCGCGCGGCGCCGTATCGGGCGGTGGGGGTATTGTCGCTGGGGCGGGCGCAAACCGGGCGGCGCATCAATGGGGTGCCGATCCTGGGTGCGGTGGAGGAGGCGGCGGCGGTGCTGGCGCGGATGCGTGCGGCGGGGAATTTGCCGGCGACCCTGGTGGTGACGGCGCCCGAGCTGGATGGCGCGCGGCTGGCGGCGGTGATCGAGGTGGCGGCGCAGCAGGGCGTGCGGGTGGCGCGCGCGCCGCGCCTGACGGTGCTGGACGACGCCCGGCCGGATGCCGCCCTGCTGCTGCGCCCGGTGGCGATCGAGGAACTGCTGAACCGCCCGCAGGTGCCGCTGGATCAGGCCGGGATCGCCAGGCTGATCGCGGGTCGGCGGGTGCTGGTGACCGGCGCCGGCGGGACCATCGGGGCGGAGCTGGCGCGCCAGGTGGCGGCGTTGGCGCCGGCGGCACTGGTGCTGCTGGACAACGGCGAATTCGCGCTCTGGCAAATCGACACCGAGCTGGCCGAAATCGCCCCCGCGGTGGCGCGGGTGCCGGTGATCGCCGA
>JAYTQP010000126.1:0-1665 GCA_043746675.1 Rhodospirillales bacterium
GCGGCCACCGCTGCAATCACCGCATCGGCAAAATCGGTGTTGTCGGTAATCAGGATGGCCTGCGCCACTTCGTCGTGCTCGGCCTGTGCCAGCAGATCGATGGCGACGTGCCGCGGATTGTTGGTGGCATCGGCGATAACCACGACTTCCGAGGGGCCGGCGATGCTGTCGATGCCGACGCGGCCGAACACCTGGCGCTTGGCCTCCGCCACGTAGGCGTTTCCTGGCCCAACCACGCGGTCCACCGGGGCGATGCTGGTGGTGCCCCAGGCCAGCGCCGCGATCGCCTGGGCGCCGCCGACGCGGTAGATTTCAACCACTCCGGCCCGGCGCGCGGCGGCCAGCACCAGCGGGTTCAGCACGCCATCCGGCGTCGGCACGCACATCGCCACCCTTGCGACGCCAGCGACGCGGGCGGGCAGGGCGTTCATCAGCACCGACGACGGGTAGGCCGCCTTGCCGCCCGGCACATAAAGCCCGACCGCATCGAGCGCGCCCCAGCGCATGCCGAGGCGCAGCCCCTCGGCATCGGTAAAATCGAGATCGCGCGGCATCTGGGCGCGGTGAAACGCCTCGATCCGCCGGGCAGCAAGGTCGAGTGCTGCCATCAGGGCAGCGGGCACTTCGGCGATTGCGGCGTCGATTTCAGCAGTGGTGATGCGCAGCCGGTCGGCGGCGATGGTCATGCGGTCGAAGCGGGCGGTGTACTCGCACAAGGCAGCATCGCCGCGGGCACGGATGTCGGCGATGATGGCGGCGACCGGGGTATCGACCTTCGCGGTGGTGTCGCGCGCCTGGTTCAGCAGGGTCGCGAAATCGGCGGCGAAATCCGCAGCACCGGTCGAAAGGATTTTCACGTCGGCAGCATCGCGGCGCGAAACCGGGCGATCAGCGCGCCGATCGCCTCGGGGCGGGTTTTCAGCGCGCTGCGATTGACGATCAGGCGGCTGGTGACCTCGGCGATGATTTCGGTTTCCACCAATCCGTTCGCCTTCAAGGTCGATCCGGTGGCGACCAGATCGACGATCACCCGGCTCAGGCCGAGCTGCGGCGCCAGTTCCATGGCGCCGTTGAGGTGAACGATTTCCGCCTGGATGCCGGACGCCGCGTAGTGCTTGCGGGCGATGTTGGGGTATTTGCTGGCGACCCGCACCCGCGACCAACTGCGCGCATCGTCGCGGCCAACCGTCGCCGCCGGCTCGGCCACCGACACCCGGCAGCGGCCGATGCCGAGATCGAGCGGGGCGTAGATTTCCTCATAGTCGAATTCGGCCAGCACGTCGGACCCGCAAATGCCGATTTCGGCCGCCCCGAAGGCGACGAAGGTGGCGACATCGAAACTGCGCACCCGCACCACGTCGAGCGCCGGATCGTTGGTCGGGAAGCGCAGATGGCGGCTGTCTTCGTCATCGTAGCCGGCGCCGGGCAGGATGCCGGCGCGGTGCAGCAGCGGCGTGCATTCCTTCAGAATGCGGCCTTTCGGCAGGGCAATGATGATCGGCAGGCCCAGGTCAGGCTCCAGGGCCTCGGATTTATATTCGGCGCTCATGGCGGGCTGCTACACCGAAGACAGCGACAACGGAAGCGTTGCAGCCGCATATCTCCCGGTCTTGCAGAACGCCCTATCTGATGCGTTCGATGGTGGCGCCGACGGCGGCCAGCTTC
>JAYTQP010000127.1:0-2391 GCA_043746675.1 Rhodospirillales bacterium
CGCCGCCATGATGCTGGGACATCATGGCAAGGACCCGACGCTCCCAGGCGCAAAAAGCACCGCCGGACCGACCCGGCAGACTTCTCGAACGGACACTGACACCCGAACCCGATGCGCCGACGTTACGCGAATTCTCGGAAAGCTGACGTAAGCGTTCTAAATCAAGCCGGTGCCGGCCGGGCTGGACCAAAGTGCCGGCTGCTGGCAGCTTATCGGCATTGCCGGCCCCAATCGCTGAGAGAATACGATGACCACCCGTGACAGCACCATCGCCGAGGCCCTGGCGTTTTTCGATGCCGGCCATTTTCGCGACCGCCTGGCCGCTTTGGTCGCCATCCCCAGCACGTTGCAGGACCCGGCGCATGAGGCCGAAGTTTGGCGCTATCTGCAAACCGCGATCCAGCCCTGGCTGGAACGGATGGGTTTTTCTGTGGCCGTCCACGCCAACCCCGATCCGGAATTTGGCCCGATCCTGACCGCCGAACGGATCGAGGATCCGGCGTTTCGCACGGTACTGACCTACGGGCATGGCGACACCGTGCGCGGGTTGGACGACCAGTGGGATGATGGGTTGCAGCCCTGGGTGCTGAAGGAAGTTGGCGATCGCTGGTATGGCCGCGGCACGGCGGACAATAAGGGCCAGCACGCGATCAATTTCACCGCGCTGGAGCATGTGCTGGCAGCGCGTGGCGGCAAGCTTGGCGTGAACGTCAAGATCGTGCTGGAAACCAGCGAGGAGCGTGGCTCGCTGGGGTTGCGCGAATTCATCGCAGCCCACGCCGCAGCGCTGAAGGCCGATGTGCTGATCGCCAGCGACGGCCCGCGCGTGGATGCTGGCATTCCCACCGTGACCGCCGGCACGCGCGGCACCTGGCATTGCGACCTCGTGCTCGATCTGCGGCCGGGCGGGGTGCATTCGGGTAACTGGGGCGGCATGATCGTCGATCCAGCGATCGTGCTGGCGCATGCCATCGCCGCGATCAGCGACCGGAACGGCAAAATTCTGGTGCGCGACTGGCTGCCCCGCAACGGGCTGCCGGCGCAGGTACGCGGCGCACTGGCCGGGCTGGAGCTGCCGAGCGAGGCGTCCGCCACCATCGACCCCAATTGGGGCGAACCCGGCTTCACCGCGGCTGAGAAAGTGTTCGGCTGGACCAGTTTCATCGTGCTGGCGATGGTGGCCGGCAAGCCGGAAAATCCGGTCAACGCGGTGCCGCCGAGTGCGCGCGCGCATTGCCAGATCCGCTACACCGTCGATAGTGATGTGCAGGGTTTCGGCGATGCCTTGCGCCGCCATCTCGATGCCACCGGCTTCCCGGAAGTGCGGATCGAAAATCCCGGCATCCGCATGCCGGCCAGCCGCACCGATCCCGATCACCCCTGGGTGCGCTGGACCGTCGCCAGCATGGAACGAACCTTGGGCAAGCACGTGCAGGTGATCCCCAATTCCGGCGGCGGCCTGCCGGGGGACGTGTTCGTGGATTATCTCAAGGTGCCGCTGGTCTGGATTCCGCAGAGTTATAACGGCTGCAAGCAGCACGGCCCGAACGAACATTTTCTGATCGCACCGGCCCGCGAAAGCCTCGCCGCTTATGCCGGCATCTGGTGGGATCTCGGCGATGCGGGCACGCCGTAGCCGTCAGACAAACGAAATATAAGCGCCGTACAACGCCGCCGCGCCCCCCAAAATCCCGCCGGCCCAGGCCAACGGACGCACCTGCGTCACCACGGAAACTGACGCCAGCACGATCGAGAGTTGCAGCGCGCTCACCACCCGTTCGAACAAATGGTAGATGTGGAACGACGCGGCCCGCTGCCGTTCGGACTGCTTGGCTTTTTCCGCCATCTGCTGGCGGCCGTTGCCACTTGGCGGGTCGTCGTTCATCCGGGCGGCCTGCGTGCGCGCGTCAGCGATTTTCTTGGCAACGGTGGGGTCGGTCGCATTGCCAAGGGTCGCCAAGGTGTCGGCCTGGACCGTGTAGAGGGTCATCCGGATGGTTTTGGCCTGAAACAGTGCCCAATCGTCGCTCGCCTGGATATGGTGGGTCAGATAGGCGTTCTGCGCCGCCTTTTCGCCCAGTTCGCACAGCGCGAGGGCGGCTGCCAGGGCTGCGATCAGCAGCGCAACGCGGCGCCCGAGCGGGTCTGGGTGGGCGCCGTGATGGGCGTGCTCGATGGATTCGGTCGCCATTTCGACGCTGTCGGCCATTGGCGATCCTTCGGCTGCATCGGTTTGGAAATGCGCGGGAATGGTGGGCGCGACAGGGATTGAACCTGTGACCCCCGCCGTGTGAAGGCGATGCTCTACCGCTGAGCTACGCGCCCATTCCTGCAAGGCGGTCAAATAGGTCGGGCGCACCACGACTGTCAAGCAACAGCGATGGCGCGCCC
>JAYTQP010000128.1:0-7615 GCA_043746675.1 Rhodospirillales bacterium
ATCGCGGTTTCCAGCCCGCCACCGAGCGCATAACCATGGATGGCCGCAACCACCGGTTTCGGGCTGGCATCGAGGTGATCGATGAAGCTGTCGCCGATCGCCAGGCGCGGCTTGCCCGTGCCAAATTCGCGAATATCGGCGCCTGCAATGAAGCTGCGGCCGGCGCCGATCAGCACCAGCGCCTTGATTGCGTCATTGGCGAGGGCGGCTTTGAGCGCGCTGGAAAGACCGTCCCGCACCCCAGCGCTCAGCGCGTTAACCGGCGGATTGTTAACCGTGATTATGCCGATGCCGTCCTGCACGGTGAGGCCGACGAGGTCTGATAGGGGCATGGAATTTCACTCCGATGATATTGGACCAAATGCTAGGCGATGCCCTGGGCCCGGTCTAGGCTGTGCCACATGAACTCGGCGGCCGCGTGCAGACGCTATTGAGGTCCGGTGGGGTGATTGGGGCCTACATCGAGGACTTGCTGGGCCGACACGGCATGAAGGTACAACCGCCGGCACCGGCCGCATCAGCATGTCCGTGCATGACCCGGTGACGCGGCAGGAATTCTGCCTCGTGTCGGCCGGACCGTTGATTTCGGGAGCGGAAGGGGCGGCCTGTCTTGCACGAAGGAAACTCTGAATAAGTCCTATGCGATGCGGGACCATTTATGTTTCGCTGTTATCCGGAGGTCACCGGGATGCCGGACGAACCCACGATCCTGAACTTTCGTCATTTGCTGGAAGCGCACCAACTGGCGGCGAGCCTGTTTCAGGAGGTTGTCTCGCTGTTGACGGAGCGTGGCTTGATCCTGCGTGAGGCCACGATCGTGGACGCGACGCTGATCGCGGCGCCGCCGTCGACGAAGAACGAGGCCCGCAAGCGCGACCCCGAGATGACATCGAGCAAGAAGGGCAACCAATGGCACTTTGGGATGAAGGCGCACATTGGCGTCGATACGGCGCACGGCGACTGCGGCTACGCCGACAAAACGCGCGCCCCGACCGTGCGCGCCCCGACCGTGCGTGCACGGAGGACGACATCGGCCCTCGCTGGTTCGTGCCGTTCAAACGCCAGAAAGGCTGCGACACAACGCCGGACCAGAAGCGTCTGAACCGGATATTGTCGGGCCAGCGTTCGGCGGTTGAGCATCCGTTCGGCGTTCTCAAGCGCCAGTTCGGTCATGCGAAGGTGCGATATCGCGGGTTGTTCAAGAACGAACCGCATTTGTTCAGCCAGCTTGCCTTGGTCGATCTGTATCTGGCACGGCAGAATTTGGCCGCTGCCGACTGAGCGCCAGGGGGGAAATGTGTCCGGCGTCTGGAAAAAGGGCATCGGAGCCATCCGATAAGCCGCAAATCAGGGCAAAAAGCGAACGTGGACCCGCCAAATTCGGCCGTTGGCACAGCAGGTTCGCGAAACCATACCGTTAGACCGCATTTCTCAAAGGAGCGCGCGATGATTGCGCCGGGATTGTTCGTCGCTGGCGCCGTGAGGAACGCGGCCTGGACACGATGTCCAGGCAAGCGACGAAAGGTGCCCCCTTCGAACCAGGCAGATGCGGACAAGACCAAGCAAGCATGCGCGATCCCTGTGAGAAGGGCGGGCTAGGCCATCGTCGAATTGAAGCCGCCGCCGTCCAGCAGCAGGTTCTGCCCGACGATGAAGCTCGACGATGCCGCGCACAGGAAGGCGCAGGCATCGCCGAACTCGGCCGGGTTGCCGGCGCGGCCGGTGGGGCTGTCTTTCATCCGGAAGGCGATTTCATCATCGACCGAGCGGCCGGATTTCGCCGCCAGGGTGGCCGAGGTGCCGCGCAGCCGGTCGGTCAGAAATGGGCCGGGCAGCAGGCCGTTGATGGTGACGTTGTGCCTGGCCACCTGGCGCGCGAGGCCGCCGACGAACCCGGTCAGGCCGGCGCGGGCGCCGTTGCTCATGCCCAAGGTGGGGATCGGCGACTTCACCGAGGCCGAGGTGATGTTGACGATGCGGCCGAATTTGCGCGCGATCATGCCGTCTACCACCGCCTTGATCAGGAAAATCGGCGTCAGCATGTTGGCGTCCACCGCCTTGATCCAGTCGTCGCGGTTCCAGTCGCGGAAATCGCCCGGCGGCGGGCCGCCGGCGTTGTTGATCAGAATGTCCATGTCCGGCGTTGCCGCCAGGGCTGCGGCGCGGCCGGCTTCGGTGGTGATGTCGCCGACAACAATGGTGACTTTCACCCCGGTCGCGGCACGAATTTCGGTAGCCGTCGCTTCCAGGGTTTCGGCACCGCGGGCGGTGATGGTGACGTTCACCCCTTCGCGCGCCAGCGCCATCGCGCAGGCGCGGCCAAGCCCCTTGCTGGCCGCGCAGACCAACGCCGACTTGCCCTTGAGACCTAGATCCATCGCCGCATCCCCCAAATATTTACCTAAGCTTATAACCAGACTTACAACCAGCCGGCGGTCGCACCAAGCCCCGCCCGGGGGATCTTTTTTCACCGACATAGTGCGATGGCCGAATAGACGCCGGCCGCCGCGCGGGGTAAGTCGCCTGTATCATGCGAAACACGATCCCCTTCCACCGACGCTGGCTGCTCGCGGTTGCTCTGCTGGCGAGCAGGCCGCCGGCGGCCATGGCGCACGCCATTCTGATGGACGGGTTCCCACTGGCCAACGGCACCATGCCGCCTGGGCGGTCGCAAGTGCGGCTGCGCTTCAACAGCCGGATCGACGTCAGCCGTTCCCGCCTGGTGCTGGTGCTGCCCGACCATAGCGAGCGGGTTTTGGCCCCGCAGGCCGGGCCGACGGCCGATATCATGCTGGCTGACGTGACCCTTGCGCCGGGGCCGTATCGGCTGAACTGGCAGGTGCTGGCGGTGGATGGGCATATCACCCGTGGCAGCATCAATTTTACCGTGGTTGCGCGCTAGATGAGTTTGCTGGTTGATGTTTTCGGCTATCTCAGCATCGTGCTGCACGGGCTGACCATCGTCGGCCAGTCGGTCGCTTTGGGCAGCGTGCTGTTTCTGGTGCTGCTGGCCCGCCCGCGCGCCTGGCTGATGGGCGATATCGGGGTAGCGGTGATCGCCGATACCACCCGGATCGCGCGCTGGGCGGCGCTCGGGCTGGTGCTGGGCGAGGCGCTGACGATTGCCATGCAGCTTGCCGTGCTGACCAGCACCACCGGGCTGGGGCTGGAAAACGCGCTGGGGGCCAGTTTCGCCATCGCCGGGCTGGCCAAGATCGGCGCCACGCTGCTGTTGTTGCTGGCGCTGTTCCTGCCGGCGAGCGCGTTTTCGTCCGCCGTGTTGGTGCTGCTCGGGGCCGCGGAACTGGCGGCCGGGACGCTGACCACGCATGCCATCGCCCGGCTCGACGATCGGGCGCTGTTGCTGGGTGCCACCGCGTTGCACCAGTTCGGCGCGGCGATCTGGATCGGCGGCATTCCGGCCTTCATCGCGGCCTTGAAGCGCGGCACCGACAATGCCGCCTGGCGGCTGGTGGGGGAGCGGTTTTCCACGATGTGCCAGATCGGCGTGGTCGCCATCCTGATTTCCGCCAGCATCCTGGCAACCTGGTATATCGGCTCGGTGCCGGCCGCCTACGGCACCGCCTATGGGGTGATGGCGAGCGCTAAGGCGGTGATGTTTGGCGCCCTGTTGCTGCTGGGCTACGGCAATTTCCGCATGATCCGCGCGCTGCGACCGAACCAGCCCGGCCAGATCGTGCAAGTGCGCCGCTTCGCCGAGGTCGAGATCGGCATCGGCTTCACCTTGTTCTTCGCCGCCGCCTCGCTCACCTCGGTGCCGCCGGGGATCGACCTGACCCAGGATCGGGTTTCCTGGCACGAGATCGTGGCACGCAACTGGCCGATCGTCCCGCGCATGGCCTCGCCGGACTATGACAGCCTCACCTTGCCGGCGCTGCAGGCGCAGTTGGATGCCGCGGCGGCCGCCACCGCCAGCAAGCCGGCGCCCGCCTTCGTGCCCGGCGCCGGGGAAATCGCCGACCGCAACGCCAACGATGTCGCCTGGTCGGAATACAACCACCATTGGGCCGGCGTGTTCGTGCTGGCGATCGCGCTGCTGGCGCTGCTCAACCAGGCCGGCCTGCGCATCGCGCGGCACTGGCCGCTGCTGTTCTTCGGCCTCGCTGGCTTCCTGTTCTTCCGGTCCGATCCGGAAACCTGGCCGATGGGTGACATTTCCTTCTTCGACAGTTTGCGCGATGTCGAAGTGTTGCAGCACCGGTTCTATGTGCTGCTGTTGATCGGCTTTGCCGTGTTCGAATGGCGGGTGCGGGCGTTCGGCGTGCAGCGCGGCTGGATGCCGTTGGTGTTTCCGCTGCTGACGGCGATCGGTGCGGCCGCCCTGCTGACCCACAGCCACGCCATTGCCAATGTGCGCGACCAGTTGCTGATCGAAATTACCCATACCCCGCTGGCACTGGTGGGCGCGGCCGCCGGCTGGTCGCGCTGGCTGGAATTGCGGCTGGCTGATGGGCCGGGCAAGCGCATCGCCGGCTGGGTCTGGCCGCTGTGCTTCCTGCTGATCGGGCTGATGCTGCTGGATTATCGCGAAGCCTGACCGCGCGACGGCGCTTTCCATCAAAAAACCACCGAAATAACTGCCCGCAGCCCGTTTGGGCGCTTGCCTCGCGCCACGCTTTGCAGGGTAAACTGCCGCGCCATCTGAAATGTCATCTGCCTGTCATCGCCCCGTCACGCGCCGGCGTTAATGCCGACCGCACAACCAAGAGGCCTTTGCCATGACCATTGCGCGCCGTTCCCTTCTGCAAGCCGGCATCGCCGCCGGTGCGTTCAGCCTGTTCGGCGATGGCACGGCGTTTGCCGCCGGCCCGGGCATGGATGCCAAGCTGATTGCCGCCGCCAAGAAGGAGGGCATGATCAACGTGATCGCCCTGCCGCGCGACTGGGCGAACTGGGGAGCGACGATGGATCGTTTCCAGGCGCTGTATGGGGTGAAGCTGGACAGCGCCAATCCGGACGGCAGTTCGGCGGAAGAACTGCAGGCGATCCGCACGCTCAAGCACCAGGGCCGGGCGCCGGACGTGGTCGATGTTGGGCCGGCCTTCGCGGTGAGCGGCGCCAAGGAGAAACTATTCACCCCCTACAAGGTTGCCACCTGGGCCGACATTCCGGCCGACACCAAGCACAAGGACGGGCTGTACGCCGGCGATTATTACGGGGTGACCGCCTTCGCCGCCAACAAAAGCGTGGTGAAGACCATGCCGACGACCTGGGCGGACCTGAAGAAGCCCGAATACAAGGGCATGGTGGCCCTGAACGGCAGCCCGCTTTCGGCCGGTTCGGCGATCGGGGCGGTGTTCGCCGCCGCGCTCGCCAATGGCGGCAGCTTCGACAACGTGCTGCCCGGCGTCGAATTTTTCGCCGAGCTTGCCAAAATCGGCAATTTCTCGCCCTCCAAGGCCGGCGCGGCCAGCCTGGTCGCGGGGCAGACGCCGATCACCATCGATTGGGATTATCTCAGCCTGGGCTACAAGCAGGCCAACGCCAGCAAGGCGGATATCGCCGTGGTGGTGCCGGATGGCGCGCAGCCGTTCGGCAATTATTACTGCATGGCGATCAGCGCCTTTGCGCCGCATCCGGCGAACGCCAAGCTGTGGATGGAGTATGTTTATTCCGACGAAGGCCAGTTGGCCTTCCTCGGCGGCTTCGCCCATCCGATCCGCTTCAACGCCATGGTCGCCGCTGGCAAGGTGCCGGACGCGGTGCTGAAAACCCTGCCGCCGGCGGCCGCCTACAAGGGCATCAAGTTCGCCTCGCTCGAACAGTCCGACAAGGCGAAGAAGGTGATTGCGGACGCTTGGCCCCGCTTGGTTAAAGTTTGAGCTTGGTTAAAGTTTGAGCTTGGTTAAAGTCTGATCGGACTGGATGCATGAGGGCGCCGATTGCCTGGCTTTGGATCGGCGTTTTCCTGGCTTTCTCCGCCGCCTTCATGGTCGCCCCGGCGGCCATGCTGGCGGTGCAGGCGTTTTCCGATGATGACGGGTTTACGCTGCAATATTTCGCCGAACTCGGGCAGTACCGCTACGTTACGGCGTTCCAGAACTCGCTGCTGCTGTCGTTTGCCTCGGCGAGCGTGGGCGTGGTGGCCGGCGGGCTGATCGCTTATGCGCTGCAAAAGCCCGGCACGGGCAAGGCGCGCGCGGCGGTTACCAGTTTCGCCGCGGTGGCCGCCAATTTCGCCGGCGTCCCTCTGGCGTTTTCCTTCATCGCCACCGTCGGCACGCTGGGCCTGCTGACCACCATGCTGAAATCCATCGGCATCGACCTTTACGGCATGGGCTTCAGCCTGTTCTCGATCAGCGGGCTGACGCTGGTCTATGCCTATTTCCAGATCCCGCTGATGGTGATCGTGTTCTCGCCGGCGCTGGAAGGCATGCGCCCGGCCTGGCGCGAGGCGGCGGCGACGATGGGCGCGACGTCCCGGCAATATTGGCGTCTGGTCGGGCTGCCGGTGCTGGCGCCGTCGCTGCTGGCAAGCTGGATCCTGCTGTTCGGCAATGCTTTTTCCGCCTACGCCACCGCCTACGCGCTGACATCGGGCAACATCATCCTGGTTACCACCGAAATCAGCGCGGTGTTATCGGGCAATGTCAGCAACGAACCGCAGGTTGGCGCGGCGCTGTCGCTGGGGATGATCGTGGTGATGGTGTTGGTGCTGGTCGCCAGCCAGGTGGTCGGCAGCCGCGCCGCGCGCTGGACGGCGAAGCGATGAACAACGACCGGCTGGGCTGGAGCGGCGGGCTGGTGCTGGCGTGCGCGGCGGTGTTTTTCGCCGTGCCGCTGGCGATGACGGCGGCCTTCAGCCTGTGGGAAGGTGGCAATCATTACGGCTTCGCTGCCTTCCACATCCTCGCCGACTCACCGAAATTGTTCGAGGCGATGGCGCTGTCGATCGAACTCGCGTTGGCGACGGTGGCCGCTTTGGTGCTGCTGCTGGTGCCGGCGATGATTTTCATGCATCTCTATGCGCCGCGGCTGAAACCGCTGTTCGACTTCATCGCCAGTTTGCCCTTCGTGGTGCCGGCGATTGCCCTGGTTGCCGGCCTGTCGGCGTTGGTTACCGGGCCGGACTGGCTGATCGGCACGCCGTTCTATCTGGTGATCCCCTATTTCTTCCTGGCACTGCCGTTCGTCTATCGCAGCATCGATGTCGGCATCGCCGCGATCGACCTTGCCACGCTGACCGAAGCCGGCCAGTCGCTCGGCGCCGGCATGGGCCAGATCATCGTGATGGTGGTGCTGCCGAGCCTGCGGTCGTCGCTGGTGGGCAGCGCGCTGCTGACTTTGGCGGTGGTGTTCGGCGAGTTCACTTTTTCCAACGTGCTGATTTTCCACACCTACGCGGTCTACCTCAACGAGATCGGGCAGCACGAGGCCAATGCCGCCGCCGCGCTTTCGACCGCGAGTTTTCTGCTGACCTGGGGGGCGATGCTCGGGGTGCTGCTGTTCGGCCGCGGCAAGGCCGCCAACCGGGAGGGACGCTGAACATGGCGGCCATTGAAATCGCCGGCGTGCGCAAAGCCTTCGCCGGGCGCGAAGTGCTGTCCGCGCTCGACCTCGCCATGGCGGACGGCGAGTTGATCTGCCTGCTCGG
>JAYTQP010000129.1:0-2825 GCA_043746675.1 Rhodospirillales bacterium
ACCAGAATGATCAGCAGACTGCGCCCGAGCAGGGTGCGCGGCAAAAACCGCCGCAGCCCGCGCCGGTGCGGCACGCTGTCGGTCATTTGCCGGGCTTCAGCGTGTAGCCGCGGCCGCGAATGGTGTGCAGAAAGCGCGGCTCGCGCGGGTCTGCCTCGATCTTACGACGCAGCCGGGTTACCTGCACGTCGATCGCGCGCTCGCCGGCTTCGTCCATGTCGAGCGTGCGCGCAATCTCCTCCCGGGTCAGCGTCTCGTTCGGTCGCCGTGCCAGCGCCGCCAGCAGCGCCGCCTCGCCGCCGGTCAGCCGGATCTGCCCGGCCGCGCCGCGCAGCTCGCCACGATCGGCATCGAACGCCAGCGCACCAAGCTGCACCGGGCCGGACGGCGCGCTGACCAGCGGCGGCGGGGCGGCGGCCCGGCGCAGCATGGAGCGGATCCGCAGCAGCAATTCCTTCGGCTCGAACGGCTTGCCCAGATAATCGTCGGCGCCGGCTTCCAGCCCGGCAATCCGATCCTCCGGATCGCCGCGCGCGGTCAATAACAGGATCGGGGTGTCGTTGTGGTCCTCGCGCAGTGCCGCGGTCAGTTGCAACCCGCTTTCGCCCGGCATGGTCACGTCGAGCACGATCAGATCGGGCTGCAAAATGCGCAAATTTTCCCGCGCCGCCGCCGCCGTGTCGGCGCCGGTGACGCGAAAGCCGTTGCTGAGCAGATAACGCTGCAACCGCGTTCGCAACTGCTCGTCGTCATCGACCACCAGGATCAGCGCGTCGTTTGACATGGTCGTTTCCCTAACTTCCCCCACTATCCGCGGCGTCGATATAGGCCCGCGCGCTGTCATCCATGATGCCGCGCATGATGGTGCGAAATCCTTCCACCGCATGGGCGTCCGCCGCCGCATACGCCGCCGCCAGCCGGTCCCGCTGGCGCAGGAACAGCCGCCGCTCCAGCGCCTGGCCGGGCACCGTCAGCCGCAACAAACGCTGCCGCCGATCGGTCCGCCCTTGCGTCAAAGCCACATAATCGCGCGCCACCAGCTCGTTCAGAACCCGCGCCAGGCTCTGCTTGGTGATGCGCAAAATCGCCAGCAGATCGCTCACCGGCAAGCCCGGCGTGCGGGCGATGAAATGCAGCGCCCGATGATGCGCCCGGCCCAGCCCCAACTCCGCCAAAATCACGTCGGCGGCATTGGTAAAATCGCGATAGGCAAAAAACAGCATGTCCTGCGCCGCGCGGATATCGCCGTCGGTCGGCGGCGAGGGAGCGCGGATCGGCGCGTCGGGCATGTCTGGCATTCCATGGATTTACGGCAGCATTATTGACGTAGAACGAAGTCTATTATATTTCTGGCAGTCAGATAGCAACAATCTTGCGAAGGTGGCTTCCATGGCGCTTCTTCCTTTCGACGATCGCGACGGCCAAATCTGGTTCGATGGCGCCCTGGTGCCCTGGCGTGACGCCAAGCTGCATGTTTTGTCCCATGGTTTGCACTATGCCAGCGCGATTTTCGAGGGTGAACGCGCCTACGGCGGACATATTTTCAAACTGCGCGCCCATACCGAACGCCTGTTCAACTCCGCCCGCCTGCTCGGCTTCGAAATCCCCTACACGCCCGAACAAATCGACGACGCCTGCAAACAAGTCATCGCCGCGAATAATATGGTCAACGCATACGTCCGCCCGGTCGCCTGGCGCGGCTCGGAAATGATGGCGGTGTCCGCCCAACAATCGAAAATCCACGTCGCCATCGCCACCTGGGCCTGGCCCGCAATGTTCGCCGACCGAATGAGCGGCATCCGGCTCGATATGGCCGAATGGAAACGCCCGCACCCGGAAACCGCGCCCACCGCGTCCAAAGCCGCCGGCCTTTATATGATCGGCACCCTGTCCAAACATGCCGCCGAACTCAAAGGCTTCCAGGACGCCCTGATGCTCGACTGGCGCGGCCGCGTCGCCGAAGCTACCGGCGCCAATATCTTCTTCGTCTTCGATAACGAACTCCATACCCCAACCCCAGACTGCTTCCTCGACGGCATCACCCGCCGAACCGTGATGGACATCGCCCGCCGCCAACAAATCAAAGTGGTCGAACGTACCATCATGCCCGAGGAAATGGCCAAAGCCACCGAAGTGATGGTCGTCGGCACCGGCGCCGAAATCACCCCGGTTCGCGAAATCGCCGGCCTGCACTTCACTCCAGCCCGTATCACCGAAGCCCTGCTCACCGAATACGAACACATCGTCCACCTCACCCCAACCCAGGTCGCGCAACACTTCGCCGGGGAGGTTGGCGTGGGGGGTGTGTAATCAAGTAAGGCGGGGGCGCTGCCCCTCGACCCCGCGTTGCGCGGGACGCGCGCCTTCGGCACGACGGGCAGCGGCCCCTTGGCCCAGGACATAAGAAAGCATCGGGTTAACGAAGAAGGGGGCCTTCGCCGACGTTGCAACATCAGTGCAGGCCCCCTTCTTCGTTAACCCGAACCCTTAAGTGCCGGGGTCAAGGGGACGACTGTCCCCTTGCGGGTCCAGGGCAGCGCCCTGGCCTTTCTTCCTTAAACCACGCCCCCACGCCAAGCTGCTCCGGCGAGGTCGCCGACCGGGCCGAGGGTGGTGTCGAAGCGCATGGTTATGCGGGCATCGCGGCGGTAGGGGGGCCAGGGCAGTCCGGGGGCGTCGGGGTCGTTGGTATGGGCGAATTCGCTCCAGGCGGCGCGGATGGCGGCGGTGACGCCGTTGCGTTGGGTTGGGTTGGCGTCGGCCAGCATGGGGCTGTTGGCCCAGGCGTTTGGGTTTCCGAACAGCAGGGGCAGGTCGATGCCGTG
>JAYTQP010000130.1:0-7593 GCA_043746675.1 Rhodospirillales bacterium
AGGACGTGTTTGAGCCGTGCGGCCATTGCGGGGTCGAACGGGTTGCCGGTTGCCTCGAAGCCAGCGAAGCCGTCGGCGTCGAGCACTTCGGCCCAGAGGTAGGAGTAGTAGCCGGCGGCGTAGCCGGCGCCGGCGAACAGATGCTGGAAGTGCGGCGGGCGGTGGCGGACGCCGATTTCGGCGGGCATGCCGATTTTGGCGCGGATGGCGCGCTCGAAGGCTTGCACGTCGAGGTTGGCGGGATCGGGGTGGGCGTGCAGTTCCAGGTCCAGAATGGCGGCGGCGGTGTATTCGACGGTGGCAAAGCCCTGGTTGAAGTTGCGCGCCGCCAGCAGACGCTGCATCAGGGCTTCCGGCAAAGCTTCCCCGGTGGCGAAATGGCGGGCATATTGCTGCAAGGTCGCGGGTACCGACAGCCAATGTTCGTAGACCTGGCTGGGGAATTCGACGAAGTCGCGCCGGACCGAGGTGCCGGACTGGCTGGGGTAGGTGACCTCGCTCAGCAAGCCGTGCAAGGCGTGGCCGAATTCGTGGAACAGGGTTTCGGCGTCGTCGAAGCTCAGCAGCGCCGGGGACGCTTTGGCGAAGTTGTTGTTGTTGACGATGATCGGACGGACCTCGCCATCGAGGCTGTGCTGGTCGCGGTAGCTGCTCATCCAGGCGCCGGAGCGTTTGCCGGCGCGGGCGAACGGATCGGCAAGGAACAGGCCGATATGGCGCGCGCCTTCGCGCACTTCGTAGGCGCGCACATCGGGGTGATAGCGCGGCACATCGTTGCGTTCGGTGAAGGACAGGCCGAATAATTTGCCGGCGGTGTCGAAGGCGGCCTGCTGGATGTTTTCGAAGACGAAATAGGGCTTCAGCGCCGCTTCATCCAGATCATATTCGGCCTGCCGCACTTTCTCGGCGTAATAGCGCCAGTCCCAGGCCGCGATGGCGCCGTTGATACCATCGGCGCCAGCGGGCACCATCAGGGCGGCGCGCTCGTCGGCTACTCGCAGGCAGGCCGCCGTCCAAACCGGGCCGGTCAGGCCGGCGACGGCGGCCTGGCTGCCGGCCATGGTGTCGGCCAGGCGGAAATCGGCGTAGTCGGCGAAACCGAGCAGGCGGGCGCGTTCGCGGCGCAAAGCCAGGATTTCCGGGATCAGGGCCGTATTGTCATGCGCGCCGGGGTGGGTGCCGCGGGCGATCCAGGCAGCATAGGCAATTTCGCGCAAATCCCGCCGCGCAGAAAAGGTGATGAACGGCTCGATCAGCGAGCGCGACAAAGTGATGGCATAGCCCGCCAATCCGCGTTCACGGGCGGCTTCGGCGGCGCCATCGCGGACGAAATCCGGCAGGCCGGCGAGATCGGCCGCGGTTAGCGGGAGTTGCCAATCGCGTTCATCGTGCAGCACGTTCTGGCCGAAATCGGTATGCAGCACGGCGAGGCGTTCGGTGATTTCGGCCATCCGGGTTTTGGCCGGCCCGTTCAGCGCCGCGCCGGCGCGGACGAAGCCGAGATAGGTACGGTCCAGCAGGCGTCGCGCGTCGGGCGCCAGACCCAAGCCATCCGCACGGAAATGCAGATCGGCGACGCGGGCGAACAAGGCCGGGTTCAGCGAAATGTTGCTGCTATGGACGGCAAGTTTCGGGGCATAGTCGCGTTCCACCGCTTGCAGGCCGTCATCGCCGAGGCTCGCCACCAGATTGCCAAACACCGCGCCGACGATGGTGAGCAGCCGGCCGGAGCGTTCCAGCGCCTCGATCGTATTGGCGAAGCTGGGCGGGGCCGGATTGCCGGTGATGGCGGCGATATCGGCCAGCCCCTCGGCCATCGCGCGATCGAAGGCGGCGGGGAAATGCGCGGGCTGGATGCGATCGAACGGCGGCGCGCCGAACGGGGTTGACCAGGGCGCGAAGAACGGATTTTCATGCATGGTGTTCTGGTGCCGCCGCCAACGCGATCCGTCAAGATGCGCGGGTGCGGCGATGGACGGATGCGGTTGGCAACGGTGGCTGACGGGCTGTGCACGTCGCGCGTGCCAACCGTGCTGGACGAGCTGGACCATATGGATCGTGGCTGTGACGGCATGGTGGAAAAACTGGCGGGCGTCGGTGCGGATATCGTGAGGTTCTAGCCCGGTTTCCGGCGAACCGCATTGGTACCACACTGATTACCAGCTTCCGCGCCTTGGCCGGTCAGGCGACAAACATCTTCAATCCGTCAGCATCTTGGTCTAGGCTCCCGCCGGAAACCCGGGGATACCAATTTGCTTGGCTGGTTGCGCAAGTTGCTGGGGCTGAAAAGCAAGGCCGACAAATCCCTGCTGGATATTGCGCGCGCCACCGACAGCGAAAAAACCCGGCGCGTGCTGGCCAAAAAACCGATCCGCGCGCCCACGGAGGTGCTGGCGCAGGTGCTCACCAAAAGCCTGGCGAAAACCGAAATCGCCACCCACGGCCGCCGCCGCAGCGGTAGCGCGAAGCCGGCCAGCCTGGTTGAGGTGATGCAGGCCGAGGCATCCGCCCACGCGCGGCATCGGTCGCGCAGCACCGAAGAAATCCCCAAGCCACTGCTGGCGGAGGTGCTACGCAGCGTGTCCGCACCCGAACCGCGGCGGGGCGGCGGGGCCGCCGCACCCGACGCGACGCCGCTGGTCAAGGTCAACGCCAGCCTCGAAGCCGAGCACGCCCGCCGCAGCCGCCCCACCGCCCCGCCGCCGGCGAGCGCGCTGCCGGTGAAGGAATGGTCGAAGCGGCAGCAGGAGGCCGCGATGCGCGGCAAAACCGTGCCGACCGCGCCGGATAACAGCAAGCTGCAAACCGCGCTCGCCAAGGAGGACGCAGTGCTGCGCGACATGGCGGCGAAATCCGCCGCCAAGCTGGCCGCCAAAGGAAAAGCCGAGGCGACGATGACGCCGAAGCCGGCGACCAAGTAGAGCGGGCTAATTCACCTGCCTGGTCTGCCCGATCCAGTACGGCGCGCGCAAATCGGACTTCAGGATTTTGCCGGCGCCGGACAGCGGCAAGGATTCATCCCGCATGGTCACGCTGCGCGGACATTTGAAGCCGGCGATCAATGTCCGGCAATGGTCCATCAGATCAGCCTCGGTTGCCGCAGCGCCAGGCTTCAGCCGCACGATGGCGTGCACACGTTCGCCCCAGACCGGATCGGGCACGCCGATGACGGCGCATTCGAGCATTTCGGGGTGCTGATAGAGCGCCGCCTCGACCTCGGCGGAGAATACGTTCTCGCCGCCCGATATGATCATGTCCTTGACCCGATCGACGACGTAGAGGATGCCGTCGCTGTCCATCCAGCCGCCATCGCCGGTGTGCAGCCAGCCGTTGCGCAGCGTGGTGGCGGTGAGCGCCGGCTGGTTCCAGTAGCCGACCATGACATTGGCGCCACGGCAGCAGATTTCGCCGATCGCGCCACGCGGCAATTCTTCATCGTTCGGATCGAGGATGGCCACTTCGCAAGCCGGCGTGGCGATGCCGGCGGCTTTCAACCGGCCAGCCAATGGCCCTGCCAGCGCCAGCATTTCCGGCGGCATCAAGGTGACGACCGGGGCGGCCTCGGTCTGCCCGTAGGCCTGGGTGAAGCGGGTGTGCGGAAATGCCGCGAAGGCTCGTCGCAACACCGCTTCCGGCATCGGCGAGGCGCCGAACACCATTTCCTTGAAGCTGGACAGATCGGTGCTGGCGACGTCGGGGTGGTTGACCAGCATGTTGATCATAGTCGGCACGCAGAGGCCGCCGGTGATTTTGTGGCGCGGGATCATGGCGAGGTAGGTGGCCGGATCGAAGCGCGCCATGAACACGTGGGCGCCGCCCGAAATGGTGCCGAGGAAGGTGAGCGTGGCATCCGCGATGTGGAACATCGGCGCGGCATGCAGGGTTACCGAATTGGTATCGAAATGGGTCATGGTCAGGGTGTTTATCGCGTTGATGACCAGATTGCGGTGGCTGAGCATCACCCCCTTGGACCGCCCGGTGGTGCCGCCGGTGTAGAACAGGCCGGCGAGATCGTCGGCGTGCGCGCCGGCATCGGCAATCGCCGCGCCGGCGGCGGCCATTGCGTCATGGTTTGCCATGCCGTCCGGGGTTTCGCCGTCCCCGCAATGGATGATGTGCAGCAGGCCAGGCACATGGGCGCGAAAGCCCGGCAGGGCGGGCAGGAAGGCATCGTCGAGGAACAGCCCGCGCGCCCCGCTATCGTTCAGCCAGAAGGCGATTTCCGGCGCCGCCAGCCGTGTGTTGATCGGCACGAACAAATACCCGCCCCAGGCGCAGGCGAAGTAATATTCCAGATAGCGATCGGAATTCAGCGCCAGAATGGCGATGCGGTCGCCGCGCTGGAAGCCCAGGCCGGCCAGCGCGCCGGCGAGGCGGGCAACGCGGGCGATGGTTTGGTTCCAACTGAACCGCCGTCCGGCGCATTCGCTCGCCAGCCCGGCGCCGTTGAGCTGGACGGCGCGGCGCAGCATCTGGGTCACCTGCGGCATGATCGGATCTCCTCCAACGGCGCCGGCATTGCTGGCCGGTTGCTACGTATTTCCAGTGATTTAACCGGCAGAACGCCGTCAATCCAGTGAAACCTGCGGTTTAACGCTTCCGTGTCACGGCCCGTCTGCGCAAGTCTGTTCCATGGTGCGACGCCGCAAGGGGTTTTCCGAGGGAGGCGGGCTGCTGGCGCTGGAACTGCCGGCGGACGCGCCGATCGATGACGCGCATGGCGCTGCCGGCCACCGGGAACGCATGCGCCGCAAGCTGCTCGATGCCGGGCCGGCCGCCATCCTGGACCACGAATTGCTTGAAATGGTGCTGTTTCTGGCGTTGCCCCGGCGCGACACCAAGCCGCTGGCGCGGCAGTTGCTGACCCAGTTCGACAGTTTTTCCAACGTGATCGCCGCGCCGGCGGAGGCGCTGATGGCGGTCGAGGGGCTGAAGGAAGCGGGCGTGGCGGCGTTGAAAACCGTGCAGGCGGCGGCGCTGCGGCTGGCGCGGGCGGAGGTAATGGCGCGCCCGATCCTGAACAACTGGGACGTGCTGATGGATTATCTGAACGCGGTAATGGCGCGCGAACGGGTGGAGCAGTTCCGGGTGCTGTTCCTCGATAGCCGCAACCGCGTGCTGGCCGATGAGGCGCAGGCGCGCGGCACGGTGAACCACACCCCGGTTTATCCGCGCGAGGTGGTGAAACGCGCGCTCGAACTGCATGCCACCGCGATCATCCTGGTGCATAACCACCCCAGCGGCGACCCCTCCCCCTCGCGCGACGATCTCGAAATGACACGGGAGGTGAAAACCGCCGCCGCCGCGCTGTCGATTGTGCTGCACGACCATGTCATTATCGGCAACGGGCGTTGGCTCAGTTTCCGACGGGAAGGTTTGCTGTGAGATGGTCGATACGAAAAACAACGTGCTGTTCATCATGTGCGACCAGTTGCGCTGGGATTATCTGAGCTGTGCCGGCCACCCGAGCCTGGCCACCCCGAACATCGATGCGCTCGCCGCGCGCGGGGTGCGCTTCACCCGCGCCTACGTGCAGTCCCCGGTGTGCGGGCCATCGCGGACGAGTTTCTACACCGGCCGCTACATGCGCAGCCATGGCAGCAACTGGAACCGCTTTCCGCTGCGGGTGGGGGAGCCGACGCTGGGCGACGCGCTGAAAGACATCGGCGTGCGCAACGTGCTGGTCGGCAAAACCCATATGGGCGCCGATGTCGATGGCCTGCGCCGGCTCGGCATCCCGCCGGACGGCAGCATCGGCGTGCATGTCAGCCAATGCGGGTTCGAACCGTACGAGCGCGATGACGGGCTGCACCCGGACCCGGCGCCGCGCCCGCGCTACGATCAATATTTGCGCGATCTTGGCTATGTCGCCGAAAATCCCTGGGAAGAATGGGCCAATTCCGGCGCGGCGGACGATGGTTCATTGCAAAATGGCTGGCTGCTGGCGCACGCCGACAAGCCGGCCCGCATCGCCGAAGAACATTCCGAAACCCCTTACATGACCCGCCGGGCAATGGACTTCATCCGCGAAGCCGCCGACGACCCGCGGCCGTGGTGCCTGCATCTGTCCTACATCAAGCCGCACTGGCCCTACATCGTGCCGGCGCCGTATCATGCCATGTACCGCGCCAACGATGTTCTGCCGGTGCTGCGCTCGCCCGCCGAGCAGGACAACCCGCATCCGGTCTACCAGGCCTTCATGCAGCATCTGGTCGGCCGCAATTTCGCCCGCGATGAGGTTCGCCAGCGCGTCATCCCCGCCTATATGGGCCTGATCAAGCAGATCGACGATCAGATCGGCGTGCTGGTGCAATTCCTCGCCGATCAGGGCCTGACCGACAGCACGATGATCGTTTTCACCTCCGATCACGGCGACTATCTCGGCGATCACTGGCTCGGCGAAAAAGACCTGTTTCACGACTGCTCGGCCAAAATTCCGATGATCGTGGTGGACCCGGCGGCTGCGGCCACCCGTGGCACCGTGTGCGACGCGCTGGTCGAAGCCATCGATCTGGCGCCGACATTTCTGGAATATTTCGGCGGCACGGTGGCGCCCAACATCATGGAAGGCCGCTCGCTGCTGCCATGGCTGCGCGGCGAAACCCCAGCCTGGCGCGATTGCGTGTTCAGCGAATACGACTATTCCATGCAGGAGGCCCGGCTGACGCTGGATCAGCCGATCGCCGACTGCCGGCTGTTCATGGTGTTCGACGGCCGCTTCAAGCTGATCCACGCCACCGGCTTCCGGCCGATGCTGTACGACCTGCAAACCGACCCGGACGAATTTTACGATCGCGGCACCGATCCCGCTTGCGCCGCCGCCCTTAGCAGGCTGGAACGCGCGCTGATGGACTGGGCGCTGCGCGACCATAACCGCATCACCCAGTCCGACGCCAAAATCGCCGCCTACGCCAATGGCCAGCAACTGCGCCAGGGCATCGTGATCGGCGTTTGGGATGACGTGGAGTTGGCCGAGCTGCGCAGACAAGCGGGGTTGGGTTGAGGCCGGCAACCGGCTAAGATGGTCCCAACATGCAAGGAGCATTCACATGTCCGCCATTCCCGAAGGCTTTGTCGATCTGCTGACCGCCAAGGCGCCGCTGGCGCATCTGGCCACCACGATGAAAGACGGCTCGCCGCAGGTGACGCCGCTGTGGTTCGACTATACCGGCGGCCTGATCCGGGTGAACTCCGCCAAAGGCCGGGTTAAAAGCAACAACATGCCGGAGGGCGCCAAGGTCGCATTGTCCATCGTCGATCCCGACAATGGCTACCGCTACATGCAGATCCGCGGCACTGTCAGCAAAGTCACTACCGAAGGCGCGGACGCGCATATCGACAGCCTGGCCAAGCGCTATCTCGGGCTGGATTCGTATCCGTATCGTAATGCCGCCGAGACGCGGCTGATCTTCGAGATCACGCCGGACCGCGTGCAAACGATGGGGTAGAGCGTGATGATTTTTTGGCGGAATCGCCAAAAATCTGAATCACCCGATCTTAGAGTCTGTCCGGAATCATTTAATTCCCTGACAAAGCTTTCTCAGCATCAATCGGATTGACGCCCAGCGCAAGAAAGCGAGTGCGGATCGGTTC
>JAYTQP010000131.1:0-2294 GCA_043746675.1 Rhodospirillales bacterium
GGCTTCCGGCGGCAGCATGACGTGGTCGATGTGGCCGACCTCGCCGGGCGCGGGGCGCACTATCGTCGGCAGCCGCTCGATCGCCTCGGCGATCCAGGCTAGTTCGGGCGCCAGGTTGGGGTGGTCGGCATAGACCACGCGCCAGATTTCGCCGGCGTCCGGCAGCGGCGCATCGTGCAGCAGGCGCCAGCCATCGGCCACCGGCACCGCCAACTGGCTCGATGCCAGATCTTCCAGCAGCGCCTGCGCATAGGGCGAACGGGCCCGCACGACCGCACCGGGTTCGGCGGCAAAGGCGGTGAAGGCGGCCGACAGCACGCAGCCGCGCAGCAATTCGGCGGCCTCGTTCACCGCATCGCTGAGCTTCGGCAGTGCGGCGCGCGCCGCCGGCAGCACGTCCGCCGGCAGATCGGCGGCATGGTCGAACGCCGGCAGCAGGTCGAAGCGGAAAATCGGCGTTGGATTGGCCTGGCTGCGCCCGAGCGGCGCGCGCTGCAGCCAGCAGTCCCAGGCGCGCGCAACCACGCGGCCGACGGCGTCGCGCAGCACGATATCGGCCACCACCGAGCGGCCGCCACGGCGGCGAATGGCGATTTCTGCCAGCACCGGGGGCGCGGCGTTGCGCAGCACCAGCAGGCGGCCGATGTGGGACGGCACCATGCCGGTGCCATCCTGGCCGAACGGCGCGTCGCCGGCGGCCAGCAGGCCGATCAGCCCTTGCAGCGCGCCATCGAAGCGCACGGGGTGCAGCAGGAAGCCGTCATCATCTGGCGCCGCCGCCGGCAGCGCCAGCCGCACGATTGCGGTGTCGTGCTCGGGGTCGATGCTGGCATCGATGATCGGCTGAAACGCCGGGCCGTAGTCCAGCCCGATTTTTGCCGCCATGGCGACGATTTCGGCGCCGGAGATGGTGATCCGGCCGTTATGCGGCAGGTCCGCCGGCGCCGGGATCAGCGTCAGCGCGCCGACCTGGCCGATGGCGTGTTCGGCCCAGGATTCGTCGGACAAATGGGTGCGGCTGGACAGCAGCACGCCACCTTCGGCGGTCAGGTTTAGCCGGATATCCTGACCGCGCTCGTCCGGCACCGCCAGCATGCGCACCAGCCGCAGTTCGGCCACTTCCAGCACCGGCGCCAGCGGCCAGTGCAGGCCGGCAGCGGCCAGCGCCATTTCCGCCATGCCGGCCGCCGGCAACACCGCCGCGCCGGCGAAGCGGTGATCGGCGAGCCAGGGTTCCAGCGCGGTGTCGATCCGCCGTGTCCATTCCAGCTTATGTTCCGGCCGCTGGAAGCCGAGCAGGCGATGCGCGTGCAGCGGCGCGATGATGGTGGTGGCATCCGAGGTGCGGGCCAGGGCGACCGAGATCCGTGCGAACGGGGTTAACGGCAGGCCGCGCAAATCCGCCGGGCCGGCATAGGCGGCGGCATTGCGCGGGTCCGCACCTTGGGCGATGGCGCGATCGACCAACGCCGGGAAAGGGTCGCCGGGCGGATCGCGCCGCGACAGGCTGGCCAGCAGCCGCGCCTCGGTGCCGGCTTCCTGCAAGGTTTCGCGCAGATAGGATTGCAGCACCGGATTGGCGCCGATTTCGATGAACAGTCGGGCGCCGGCGGCGGCAGTATGCACAGCGCTGCGGAAGCGCACCCGGTCGCGCAGATTATGCCACCAGTAATCGGCATTGCATTCGCGGGCTTCGAGCGGCGCAGCGCTGACGGTGGAGACCATCCGCGCGGTCGGCGTGTGCGCCTGCATGTCGGCGAGATCGTGCACCAAGGCCGCCTGCACCGGGTCCATCGCGGCGCTGTGGAAGGCATAATCCAGGTCGAGCTTGATGAAGCTCCAGCGCCGCGCGCCGGCGATCTGTTCGAGGCGGTCGAGCATTGCCGCCGGCCCGGCCACGGTCAGCGCGCGCGGCCCGTTCTCGGCGGCGATTTCCAGCCGTGCGCTGCCCGGCGGCGCCCCGGCGGAGGCTTCCGCCAAGGCCGGCAGGGCTTCATCGAGCGGGCAGCCGAGGGCGGCCATCCGGCCGATGCCGCGCTGGCGGTGCTGCTGGGCGCTGCGGCTGACGATCAGGCGTGCCGCGGTCGGCAGATCAAGCAGGCCGGCGGCCCAGGCGGCGGCCACCTCGCCGACCGAATGGCCTAGCACAGTGTCGGCCACGATGCCTTCGGCGCGCAGGGTTTCAGTGATCGCCACCTGCACCGCGAACAGCAAAGGCTGGGCGATGTCGGTGGCGACCAGCTCGGCGGCGGTTACCCCGGCGCGCACCCGCTTCAGCGGCGACCAGCCGAGCA
>JAYTQP010000132.1:0-7053 GCA_043746675.1 Rhodospirillales bacterium
TATACCTATAACTTCTTCACCGGCGTGCCGGCGCCGGCCGGTGCCGGGCTGGTGCTGTTCCCGCTGTTCGTCGGCCTGGAAGCGCAGTCGATGGGGTTCCACTCGCTGTTCGCGGCCATCCACTTCCCCGGCGTGGTCGCGGCGGTGCTGATCGGGGTGGCGCTGCTGCTGGTATCCACCCTGCCGATCTGGAGCTTCAAGAACTTCAAGGTGCCAACCCGCTACGTGCTGCCGACCCTGCTTGGCACCGGGCTGTTCGCCGCCTTGCTGGTGGCCGATCCCTGGGCGGCGCTGGCGGCGGCCGGGCTGGCCTATCTCGGCACGCTGCCGTTCAGCGCCCGCAGCTTCAATGCCCTCCGCCGGGCGGCCGAAGAAACCACGAGCGCGCCGGTCGACCCAGCTACTTGAGAGTGGCAAGGTAGGCGATCAGGTCAGCCCGCTGGGTGTCGTTCTTCAGGCCGGCGTAGGACATAGTCGTGCCATGGATAAAGGCGCGCGGATTGGGCAGATATTTGTCCAGCGTCGCCGCATCCCAGGTAACCCCGGAGCCTTTGTTGGCGGCGGAGTAATGGAAGCCCGGCGCGCTGCCCGCTTGCCGCCCGACGATCCCGAACAGGCTCGGCCCAACCAGATTCTTGCCGGCAACCGGACTGTGGCAAACCGTGCATTGGGTTTTGAACACTTTGGCGCCGGCTGCCGCATCGGCCGCCATCGCCGGTGCCGAAGTCAACAGCAGACCAGCCGTGAAAGCGAAGAAGGCAAAACGATTTTCCGACATATGAGGCTTCCTTTTTTCGACACCGGCATCCCGGATCGCACCCGTGCATCATATTCAGATTTTTGCATTTCCGCCACCGACAACCTGGTGCCTGCGCGACAGCAGTTGCAGCCGAGGCGAAGCGGGTGAATATTTCATGCAGTGACAAGGCTTGCGAGGAACTCATCGTCCCAGCCGGCGACCTTGCATCTCAGTCGGAATGAATTTTTTCCCGACGGCCGTCGGAGCAGGTTATGCGCCATGTGTTTGATGGTGGTGAAGTTGGCCGGAGCGTGATTGGTTCGGACCCGGCTTCATCGTCGCGGAAGACCATGTCCATGACCCAGTGCAGACTGTTCTCGATCGTCTCCGCCCGGCTGATCGTCGTATCTTTGAAGTTCCGCGCCTTTTGCTCGGCGCCGAACGCCTCGACATCCTCGCGCAACGAGCCCTGATCGCCTTTCAGCCCGAATACGTAATCGGCCTTCTTCTCGATGATCTTTCGCGCGATGGCGCGCTGGCAACCCATCGCGTCGATCGCCACCCCCCCCGGTCGGCACGCCGGTCAGCGACGCGACCCAGGCCACGAAACAACGCTGAAATTGTTCCGCCTCGCGGCTGGCGAAGATATCACCGAGGTGATCATGCGATGGAGTCCCGTCGAGGAATGGCCGGAAACGCCGGACAAGCTCGTGTTTCATGCGACCAAAACGGGCGATATCCACGAAGGATTCGGCCCCGGCCAGCAGCGCGGGCAGGAGAATCTCTTCGAGCGGATACGTGACCCTGCCGCGCTGACGCGGGTCCGGCATATCCTTGAAATGATTGAGAAACACGACCGCATCAAACAGCGCTCCGCAGCCGGTTGTCCCGTCATCCATCGCGTCCCCCTCAAGCGACGCCAGAGGGCCGCCATAGATTCAACGTTTTAGTGTCCGTTGGAGAAGTCTGCCGGGTCGGTCCGACGCTCCCAGGCGTAAAAATCCCTCGCCAGCCCTCCGCCGACAGCCTTCTCGAACGGACACTTAGCGGTTCGTCGAGGACTTCTTCACCCGATTGCCCTGAGCTCCCCCGGCCCCCGGCTTGACTCGACAGCCGCTGCGGTGCCATCGCTTCGCCACAATCTTCCTCCGCCGTCCCGCACAGGAACCTGCATTGCTTGCCCCAACTCTCGCTGCACACCCCGGTCGGCGATTTGACCGTCTCGGAGGACGCCGGGGCGATCGTAGCGCTTGATTGGGGCTGGGGCCGCGACCAGACCGAAACCCCGCTATTGCTGCAGGCACGCACGCAGTTGCAGAAATATTTCGACGGCGAACGAACAACGTTCGACCTGCCACTGGCGCCCGCCGGCACCGACTATCAGCGCCGTGTCTGGGCAGCCTTATGCGCCATTCCGGCCGGCGCAACCCGCAGCTATCGCGATATCTCCCGCCTTGCCGGCGGCTCGCCGCGCTCGGTCGGTGGCGCCAATGGCCGCAATCCCATCCCGATCCTGATCCCCTGCCATCGCGTGCTCGCCACCATCGGCATCGGCGGCTATTCTGGCGGCGACGGGCTGCCGACCAAGCGGATTTTGCTGGACCTCGAAGCCCGCGTCGCCGGCACCCCAAGCCTGTTCTAACCCATCCCCAAAACCGCTCTCGTAGAACGGACATCGCCATGACCCAAGCCATCCGAATCCACGCCCATGGCGGCCCCGAGGTACTGCGCTGGGAAGCTGTGCCCACCCCCGAACCCGCGCCAGGGGAAGCGCTGGTGCGCCACGGCGCCGTCGGGCTGAATTATATCGACGTTTATTTCCGCACCGGGCTGTACAAAACCGCGCTGCCGGCAACGCTCGGGTTGGAAGCCGCCGGCACTGTGCTGGCGATCGGTGCCGGGGTGGGCGAGGTGGCGGTCGGCGACCGGGTCGCCTATGCCGGCGGGGCGATCGGCGCCTATGCGACCGAGCGCTGCATCGCCGCCGACCGGCTGGTGAAACTGCCCGATAACATCGATTTCGCCACCGGGGCGGCAATGATGCTGCAAGGCATGACCGCGCAGTATCTGCTGCGGCGGACGCATAAGGTGCAGGCCGGCGAAACCATCGTCGTGCATGCCGCCGCCGGCGGGGTCGGGTTAATTCTTTGTCAGTGGGCGAAATCGCTTGGGGCGACCGTGATCGGGGTGGTTTCGACCGAAGCCAAGGCCGAACTGGCGCGAGCGCACGGGGCGGCGCATGTGCTGATCGGGCATGCCAATTTGCCGGCCGAGGTGAAGCGGATCACCGGCGGGGCGATGGTGCCGGTGGTTTATGACAGCGTCGGCAAGGATAGTTTCACCGCCAGCATCGACAGCCTTGCCCCGCGCGGCCTGATGGTAACCTTCGGCAATGCCTCCGGCCCGGTGCCGCCGGTCGATGTTGGCATGTTGAGCGCCAAGGGCAGCCTGTTCCTCACCCGCCCGACCCTCGCCAGCTACACCACCAAGCGCGCCGACCTGCTGGCCACGACGCAGGATTTGTTCGACGTCGTGGGCAGCGGCGTGGTGGCGATCCGGGTCAACCAAACCTTCCCGCTGCAAGACGCCGCGGCCGCCCATGCCGCGCTCGAAGCCCGACAGACCACCGGCAGCACGGTTCTGCTTCCCTAGCCCGCATTTCTCACGGGGCTAGCGCAGGGCTTTCCTTTCCCGGCGGCTGGCGCAATGCTGCTTCGATGGAGTCGCTCGAAGCCATCCCCGCGCTCAGCGCCGAAGCGGTTCGCAAGCGCAGTCGGCTGACCGCGCTGATCGTTGCCTGCGCGCTGTTCATGCAGAACCTCGACAGCACCGTAATCTCGACCGCGCTGCCAACGATGGCACGCGCGTTCGGCGCCGCGCCGGTGCACATGAACGTCGCCCTGACCAGCTATCTGCTGTCGCTCGCCGTGTTCATCCCGGCCAGCGGCTGGATCGCCGATCGTTACGGCGCCAAGCGGGTGTTTCGGCTGGCGATCCTGGTCTTCACCGTCGGCTCGGTGCTGTGCGGCCGCTCCGAAGGCCTCGGGTTTCTGGTCGCCGCCCGGGTATTCCAGGGCATCGGTGGGGCGATGATGGTGCCGGTCGGGCGGCTGGTGCTGCTGCGCACGGTGCCGAAGAACGAACTGGTGGCGGCGATGGCCTGGCTCTCCACCCCGGCGCTGCTCGGCCCGGTGGTCGGCCCGCCGATCGGCGGCTTCATCGTGACGTATTTCAGTTGGCCGCTGATCTTCGACATCAACGTACCCATCGGCCTGCTCGGGATGCTGCTGGTCACCCGCTATGTCGAGGATGTCCGCGAAGTAATCACCAGCCGGTTCGACTGGCGCGGCCTGTTCCTGTCCGGAATGTGCCTGGCGAGCCTGATGTTCGGGCTGGAAACCGCCGGGCGCGGCGTGGTGGCGCCGGAATGGACGCAGGGGATGCTGGTGTTCGGCGTGCTGTGCGCCCTGCTCTACGCGCTGCACGCCCGCAACACTGCCACCCCGCTGCTGGATTTCAGCCTGCTGCGCTACAAAACCTTTCTGGTCGCGGTGACGGCGGGAACCTTGTTCCGCATCGGCATCGGCGCCATCCCGTTCCTGCTGCCGATGATGCTGCAACTCACCTTCCACAAATCCGCCGCCCAAAGCGGGCTGATCACCTTCGCCAGTTCGCTCGGGGCGCTGCTGATGAAGCCGGCCTCCACCCGGGCGCTGCGCTGGATGGGATTTCGCGACACGCTGGTGGCCAACGCGATGCTGAGCGCAATTCTGCTCGGCCTGATCGGCCTGTTCCGGCCGGACTGGCCGACGGCGCTGATCTACACCATCCTGATCACCGGCGGATTTTTCCGCTCGTTGCAGTTTACCGCCTATAACGCGCTCGCCTATGCCGACATCCCGCGTGCCCAGATGAGTGCTGCGACCAGCCTCTACGCCACCGTGCAGCAGGTTTCGGTCACCCTCGGCGTCTCCGCCGGCGCCGCCTCCCTCACCATCAGCATGGCCGCCGCCGGCCACCCCGCGCCGGAACTGGGCGACTTCACCATCGCCTTCATGGTGGTCGCGTGCAGCACCTTGCTGTCCACTCCGGTTTCGCTGCTGATGCCGCGCAACGCCGGCACCGAACTGAGCGGGCACACCGGACGCTCCTGACCGCTTTCCGCGCTATGCATGTTCGGCTATATCGACGGGATGTTGACAGCGGACGAATGGGAAGCGGTCGCGCTCACCCTAACGATTGCGGCGCGCGCGGTGGTGTTCGGGCTGCCGCTGGCGGTGCTGGCGGCCTTCGTGCTGGCGCATGGGCGATTTTTCGGGCGGTCGGCGCTCGATGCGCTGATCCATCTGCCGATGGTGCTGCCGCCGGTGGTGGTGGGCTGGCTGCTGCTGCTGCTGTTCGGGCTGCATGGGCCAGTGGGCCGCTTGCTGTATGGCTGGTTCGGCGTGCGGCTGGTGTTCACCACCGCCGGCGCCGCCCTGGCCTGCGGGGTGATGGCGTTTCCGCTCATGGTGCGGGCGATCCGGCTGTCGCTCGAAGGGGTGGATCGCGGCTTGGAACAAGCCGCCCGCAGCCTCGGCGCCGGGCCGCTGGACCGATTTTTCACGATCACGCTCCCATTGGCCGCCCCGGGCGTGGTGGTCGGCGCGATCGTCGGATTTGCTGCCTGCCTGGGGGAATTCGGCGCGGTGATCACCTTCGCCGCCAACATTCCGGGGCAGACCCAAACCCTGCCGCTGGCGATCTATGCGGCGTTGCAGACGGTTGACGCCGAGGCGGTCGCCGCCCGGCTATCTCTGGTTTCGATCGGGCTGGCGCTGGTCGGGCTGCTGGCGGCCGACTGGCTCGGGCGGCACCTGCGGGCGCGGGTGGGACAGTGATTTCGGTTGCGGTCCAACACCGTTTTCCCGGCTTCGCGCTCGATGTCGCGTTCACCGCCCCGGACGGGGTGACCGCCTTGTTCGGGCCGTCCGGCGCCGGCAAAACCAGCATCGTCGCCGCCATCGCCGGCCTGCTGCAGCCCGATGCCGGGCGGATCGCGATTGACGGCACATTGCTGTTCGACCATGCCAGCGGAACCCATATCCCAGCCGAACACCGCCGCCTCGGCCTGGTGTTTCAGGACGCACGACTGTTTCCGCATATGCAGGTGGCCGGCAATTTGCGCTACGGGCTGCGGCGGACGCCGGCCGGGCCGATCGGCTTCGACGCGGTGGTGGATTTGCTCGGCCTGGCCGGATTGCTCGCCCGCCGGCCGCACACCCTTTCGGGCGGCGAACGGCAGCGGGTGGCGATCGGCCGGGCGCTGCTGTCGCAGCCCAGGCTGTTGCTGCTCGATGAACCGCTGGCCAGCCTGGACGCCGCGCGCAAGGCGGAAATCCTGCCCTATCTGCTGCGGCTGAAAACGGTGCTGGCGCTGCCGATGATCTACGTCACCCACGCGCTGGAGGAAGTGTTCTACCTCGCCGACACATTGGTCCTGCTAGAGGCCGGGCAGGTGCTCGCCTGCGGCCCGGTGGCCGATCTGTCCAGCCGCGGCGATCTGCCGCTGGCCACCCGCGACGACGCCGCCGCCGTGCTGGACGCCGAAATCATCGAACACGCCCCCGCCCGCCGCCTGTCGCTGCTGCGGGCCGGGGAGATGGCGCTGTGGGTGCCACTGCTGGCCGCCGCCGTCGGGCAGCGCGTGCGGGTGCGTATCCCGGCGCGGGAAATTATTCTGGCCACCGAGGCGCCGCGCGGGATCAGTTTGCACAATATCATTCCCGCCACCATCCGCGCGATCAGCGAAGACGCTTCGCGCCATGCCGCCCTGGTGGAAATCGAGGCCGGCGGAGCCACCTTGCTGGCACGGGTAACACCGGATGCGATCGTACGGCTCGGGCTGGCGCCAGGCGGGGCGGTGCTCGGGCTGGTGAAGTCTATGGCGGTCGATGTAAGACCCAACTAGATAAGACCGGGCTAGCGGACCGCGTTGGTCATCAGGCCAGTGTTGTGCTGCATCAACGCGATATAGGTCGAAGCCGGACCGGACGCGGGCGACAACGCGTCTGAATACAGCGTGCCGCCGATTTTTACCTTGGCTTCGTGGGCGATTTGCTTGAGCAGCGCGCCGTTGGAAATATTTTCCAGGAACAAGGCGGTGATCTGCTGGCTGCTGATCTGGCCGATCAGGCTGCGCAAAGCGCGCGCGCTGGGTTCGCTTTCGGTCGAAAATCCCTCGGGCGCGAAAAAATCCACCCCGTATTCGGCGCCGTAATAGCCGAGCGCATCGTGCGTGGTGATGATGCGGCGGCGTTCGCGCGGGATCGGCG
>JAYTQP010000133.1:0-4374 GCA_043746675.1 Rhodospirillales bacterium
CCGGCGAAGGGCAAGCCTTTTTTGTTCGCGGTGCGCAAATCCGGCCGGCCGATCACCCGGCAGGGGTTTGCGCTGCTGTTGAAGCAGGTGGCGTTGCAGGCCGGGATCGATCCTGCCCGGGTCAGCCCGCACGTGCTGCGGCATTCCTTCGCCAGCCACATGCTGGCGCGCGGCGCCGATTTGCGCAGCCTGCAAATGCTGCTTGGCCACGCCGACATTGCCACCACGCAGATTTATACCCACGTGCTGGCCGAGCGGCTGCAACGGCTGGTGGCCACGCATCATCCGCTTGCCAAGCCACCCGCCCCCAAACCTCCAATCGGTGGGGGCTGACCGGTGCGGGTGCAGGTGCTAAGAGCCTCCGCCATGCGCATTTTTCTCGAATTCGAAAAGCCGATTGCGGAGCTGGAAGCCAAGATCGAGGAGCTTCGCCGGATGGTCGGCGACGACAGCATCAACGTGGCCGATGAGGTCGCCAGGCTGACGGAAAAGGCCGACAAGCAGTTGCGGGCGATCTACGCCAAGCTGAGCGCCTGGCAGAAAACCCAGGTCGCGCGCCATCCGGAACGCCCGCAAGCCAGCGACTATTTGACCGCCCTGATCAGCGATTTCATTCCGCTGGCCGGCGACCGTGCGTTTGCCGACGACGCCGCCGTGCTCGGCGGCATCGGGCGGTTTCGCGGCCGTGCGGTGATGGTGCTGGGCACCGAAAAAGGCTCGGACACCGAAAGCCGGGTGAAGCATAATTTCGGCATGGCGCGGCCGGAGGGCTACCGCAAGGCGCGCCGGCTGATCGAACTCGCTGGCCGTTTCGGGCTGCCGATCTTGTGCTTCGTGGATACTTCCGGCGCCTATCCCGGCATCGATGCCGAAGCGCGTGGGCAGGCCGAAGCCATTGCCCGCTCGATCGAGGCCTGCCTGGCGGCGCCGGTGCCGGTGGTGGCCGCGGTGATCGGCGAGGGGGGATCGGGCGGCGCGGTGGCGCTGGCCAGCGGCGACATTGTGCTGATGCTGGAGCACGCGGTTTATTCGGTTATTTCCCCCGAGGGCTGCGCGGCGATCTTGTGGAAAGACAGCGCCCAGGCGCCGGCGGCGGCCGAGGCGATGCGGATCACCGCGGACGACCTCAAGCGGCTGAAACTGATCGACGGCATCATCCCCGAACCGATCGGGGGCGCCCATCGCGACCCGCAAGCCGCCATCGCCGCCATCGCCGACGCCATGGATGCCGCCTTGCAGCCGCTGCTGGCGCTGGATGGCCCCACCCTGATCAGCCGGCGGCGGACGAAATTTCTTGAAATGGGCCGCGAGGCGCTGGTTTAGTTGTTGCACGCGCGCAATCCGCGTTAGGCTCACGCGAAGCCGACCCGAGGCCAGAATGCTGAAATCTGCGGCCACCTCTGCGATCCGGCTTGCACTCCGATGACCGGACTGGTCATCAATGTTAGCTTCGACAGCAGCGTCGATAACGCGCCGTCCGGCTTCAAGGCCGCCGTTGCTGCTGCGGTCAATTATTTCGACACCACCTTCGCCAACCCGGTCGCGATGACCATCCAGGTCGGGTATGGCGAGATTGGTGGCGTCGCGATGGATCCTGGCACGCTGGGCGAAAGCCAGAGTTCGGGCGTCTACAAGTCCTATGCCGAGGTCGCCGCCGCCTTGCCGGCCGACGGCTTGCCGGCCAGCAACCCGACCGGCAACGGCCTGTTTTACGTTGCCGACGCGCAGGCCAAGCTGCTGGGAATGGCGACCGATGGATCCGCCTTCGACGGCGCCATCGGGGTCAGCGATGTCTACCCGATGAATTTCGACCCCAACAACCGCGCCATCGCCGGCGAATACGACGCCGTCGGGGTGATCGTGCACGAGATATCGGAGGTGATGGGCCGCACCAGCGCACTTGGTGTTTCCAGCTTCCAGCGCCAGCCGCTCTACACCCCGCTCGATTTGTTCCGCTACAGTGCCGCTGGGGTGCGGCTGCTCACCAGCGGTGTCGGGTATTTTTCGGCCGATGGAAGCAACCTGCAAACCCAGTTCAACAACCCGGCCAACGGCGGCGATGGCGGCGATTGGGCCGGCGGCGCGACCGGCGATGCATTCGGTGCTGGCAACACGGGCTTTGTCGGGCAGATCACCAGGACCGATCTGGCGGTCATGCAGGCGTTGGGTCTCAGTACAATCGGTGCGGTCATTCCGCCCATCGTCGGGCCGGCTGCCACCGTGGTCGGGGTTGGCGGCGCTGTTCAGGTGATGAATTTCGACAGCAGTGCCAATGTTGCGATCGCCCAGGCGCTGCTGAATATCGTCGATATCGGGATCGGCAACGGGCAGACGGTGGCCGGGCAGGCCGGCGCGCCGCCGACATTGCCGGCGGGGCGAAGCGGGCTGGCGCAGGTCACCGCCGGCGGCCAATACGCCATCGCCGCCGGTTACGCGGCATTGGTGGACGCGGCAGCAACGCCGGCAACCGTGTTCGGTGGCGCCAGCAATGGGCAGATCGTGGTCGCCGGCAGCGCCGGGTTGGCCTTCAACGCCGGCAGCGGCAGCGGCACGGTGATCGCCGGCGGCGGCAATAATCTGATCAGCGTGCTGCCTGGCGCCGGCGCGCAGAACATCCTGACCGGCGGCGGCAATGACACGATTTCCGTGCTGACTGGCAACAATATCATCAGCGCCGGCAGCGGTATCAACCAGATCCTCGCGCAGGGCGGCAATGACAGCATCATCTCCGCCGGCACCGACCTGATCAGCGCGCCGGACGGCCGCGCCACCATCATCGCCGGCAGCAACAATCCAACCGTGTTTCTTGGCAGCGGCGCGGCGAATTTCAACGGCGGCAATGGCCAGGCAACGGTGGTGGTGGGCAGCGCGGCGGCGACGCTGAATTCCGCCGGACGGGACCAGCTTTGGTTGCAGGCCGGCGGTGGGGTGGTGAATAGCGGCCTCGCCGACACCATCATCGGCGGCAGCGGTGCCGGCACAGTGAACGCCGGCACCGGCAATGATTTTGTTTTTGCCGGCAGCGGGCGGCTGAGTTTCAACGCCGGCAGCGGGGTTTCCACCATCCTGGGTGCCGCGGCTGGCGTTGTGGCGCTTGCTGGTGGCGCTGGCTCGCTGATCGCCGTTGCCTACGGCACGACCAGCTACATCGGCGGCAGCGGCGCGGATACTGTCGCGGCCTTCGGCGGCAACGTCAGCATCATCGGCGGTTCGGGCATCGGGGTGTTTCTCGGCGGGCCGGCTGGCGGCAACCGGATGATTGGCGGCAGCGGGCGCGCCACCATGATCGGCGGCGGTGCCGGCGACGTGCTGATCGCCGGCAGCGGGCCGGGCGATGTGATGCAAGCCGGCGCCGGCGCGGAAACCCTGACCGGTGCGACCGCGCGCGCGAACACTAAATTCTATGCCGGTGCCGGCAGCGACCTGCTGATCGCCGGGCGTGGTGGCTCGCAAATGCTGGACGGCATCGGGGCGGCCACCATGGTAGGCGGCGCCGGCGCGGATTTGTTCGCCTTCGCCAGCGGCAATGCGGGCCGGGTGGCGGTGCAGAATTTCGTCGCCGGGCAAGATTTCGTCTCGTTCCTGGGGTTTGCCTCCGGCGAGGCCGCGCAGGCGCTGTCGGGCGCAGTGGTCGCCGCCGGTTCGGAACAACTGACGCTGTCGGACGGCACGCGAATTCTGTTCCAGAACGTCACCGGCCTGACCAGCAGCAATTTTCTGTAGTGGCGGCGGCCTGAAGCCCACCGATCTGCCCGAGCCGATGAAGGTTTTGCCGCGTTTCTTCAAAAAGAAACGCTTCGGCACGGTTAGTTTTATGACGCATTAACGCCACCATATCGGCGGCGCGCGAGCTTGGGGGCGCGCGCCAGGCTGCAACCCGGCCGCCGCGCGTGAACGGCCCGGGAGCGCATGATGCGATTGATTTTTTTGCCAAAAATGCTTTTGGGTGGCTGACCGGATGAGCCGGGGCCTGGTTATCACTATCAGCTACGACAGCAGCGTTGCCACCGCGCCGGCCGGGTTCAAAACCGCGGTTGCCGCGGCCGTGGCATATTTTGAAGCCGCCATCAGCAGCCCGATCACGGTGACCATTGCGGTGGGCTTCGGCGAGGTTGCCGGCGCGGCGATGGATGGCAGCGCGGCGGTGCAGAGCGTCACCAACTTCATCGATGGCAGCTACGCCCAGGTGCGCGCGGCGTTGCCCAATGCAGCCCTGCCGGCGACCGACCCGACATCCGGTGGCGTTTTCAGCATCGCCGATGCGCAGGCCAAACTATGGCGGATGACCCCGAGCGGGGGGTTCGACGGCGCGATCGGCCTCTATAACGGCGATGTTTATAGCTACGATCCCAGCAACCGCGCGGTCGGCGGCGC
>JAYTQP010000134.1:0-4340 GCA_043746675.1 Rhodospirillales bacterium
GGCCGAACCCGGCATGGCCGAACTGCTGGCGCTGGCCCCCAGCGCCGGCCGCATCCTGCGCCCGCTCTGCCAGATGCTCGGCATCCGCCCGGGCCCACCATTGGCCGAACCGCCCACCAAATCGACTCAACCCAAATCGACCCAACCGCGACGGTCGGACGGACGCTTTACCCGCCCGCCCCCACCCGCCCAACCGCAGTGGCAGCCGCTCCGCCGTTTTTCAACACCCGCCTGACGATGCCGCCTCGGCACGCCAATTTCGTTACGATATCAAAACAAATAACTTCACTTGCCCTCTACGCCGCCTGCACCACCATGCTTTCCACCAGCATCGGCGCAATCGTCACCCGCGTGCCGGCGGCATGCAGATAATGCCCGGCCGGCACTTCGCGCCAGCCATGGCTGCTGGTGTCGAACGGCTCGGACACCACCACCACGCCGCCCTCGTCCTGGCGCCAGTAAAGCGTCGCCGGCATGTCGTCGGACGCCCAGCGGAACGCCCAAAGTTCGGCGCCGTCGGTCAATGCAGCGGTGAAGCGCAGGGCGGCGGCGACCGCATCGGCGCGCATCATCCCCAGCACCAGTTGCAGAATGCGCGCGATCGCGCCGGGCGGATCCTCGTCCAGCCCCTGCGCCATCGCCGCCAGCAGGATCGCCTCCGAGTCGGTGGTGCCCCGGCGGGCCGCGTACAGCCCGTCCGGGATCAGCGCCTCCACCCTACGGCGAAGCTGCGACCAGCCGCCGACCTGGCCGTTATGCATGAACATATGCCGCCCGACCGCGAACGGATGGCAGTTGTCGCGGCTGGTGGCGGTGCCGGTGGAAGCGCGGACATGGGCGAAGAACAGGCCGGAGCGCACCTGCGCGCACAGCGCCTTCAGATTCTCATCCGACCACGCCGGATGCACCTCGCGATATAGCCCCGGCGTCGGGCGTTCGCCGAACCAGCCCACCCCGAACCCATCGCCATTGGTGGTGGTGCGGGCTTGCAGCGCATGCAAGGATTGCTCGATCAGCGAGTGCGAGGGGGCGGAAACCAGCTCCTCCAGCAGAATTGGTCGGCCTTGATAAGCCAGGAAACGGCACATCGTCATCCTCCGGATTTTCTCGCTTGCCGACATAGTGGCACAGACCGGCCCATCCTTGCCCAGCAAGATTGACAATTTGTTCATCCCATGGCGATACCGCCGCCACTTTCCATCCGGTTTGCGGATCAGGACCCACATCATGCCAGTGCACGCTTTCATCTTTCCCGGCCAGGGCAGCCAGGCGCCGGGCATGGGCCGCGACCTCGCCGCCGCCTTCGCGGCCGCCCGGGAAGTGTTCGAGGAGGTGGACGAGACCCTCCAGCAGAAACTCTCCAAGCTGATGTTCGAAGGCCCGCCGGACGAACTGACCCTGACCGAGAACGCCCAGCCGGCGCTGATGGCGCATTCGCTGGCGGTGCTGCGGGTGCTGGAACGCGAAGGCGGCTTCAAGCTGGCCGACCGGGCAGTGGTGGTCGCCGGCCATTCGCTGGGCGAGTATTCCGCGCTCGCCGCGGCCGGCAGTTTTTCCGCCGCCGGGGCCGCCCGCCTGCTGCGCCTGCGCGGGCAATCGATGCAGAAAGCGGTGGCGCCGGGCGCCGGCGCGATGGCCGCCTTGCTCGGCGCCGAAATGGCGCTGGCGCTGGAAATCTGCGCCGAAGCCGCGCTGGCGCCGGACGGCCGCCGCGAAGTGGTGGAAGCCGCCAACGACAATGGCGGCGGCCAGGTGGTGATTTCCGGCCATGCCAGCGCCATCGACCGGGCGTTGGAAATCGCCAAAACCAAGGGCATCCGTCGCGCGATGAAACTCCCGGTCTCCGCGCCGTTCCATTGCGCGCTGATGGCCCCGGCGGCGGACGCGATGGCCGCCGCGCTGGATGCCGCCCCGCCGCTGCCGCCGATCGTGCCGCTGGTGGCCAATGTATCCGCCGCCAAGGAAACCGCGCCGGCTGAGATCGCCCGCCTGCTGGTCGCCCAGGTCACCGCGACCGTGCGCTGGCGCGAAAGCATGCAGGCGATGGCCGCCCTCGGGGTGGATAGCTTCGTCGAACTCGGCTCCGGCAAGGTGCTGAGCGGGCTGGTGAAGCGCATTCTGGCCGACGCCGCCTCCGCCTCGGCCGGCACCCCGGCCGAGATCGAGGCGCTGCTGAAGCTGCTGTAAGGGTAACGACCATGTTTCGTCTGGATGGCAGGATCGCGCTGGTAACCGGGGCCTCGGGCGGCATCGGGGCGGCGATTGCGCGCGCCCTGCACGCCCAGGGCGCCATCGTCGCATTATCCGGCACCCGTCAGGAAGCACTGTCATCCCTGGCCGCCGAACTCGGGCCAAACGCGCATGTCTGCCCCGCCGATCTGCGCGACCCGGCCGCGCCGGACGCGCTGCTCGCAACCGTCGAGGCAATCGGCCCGCTCGCCATCCTCGTCAACAACGCCGGCTTCACCCGCGACATGCTGGCCCTGCGGATGAAGGACGAGGACTGGCAGGCGGTGATCGATGTCGATCTGACCGCCCCCTTCCGCCTCGCCCGCGCCGCCATCAAGGTGATGCTGCGCCGCCGCGCCGGGCGGATCATCGGCATATCCTCGATCGTCGGCGCCACCGGCAATCCGGGCCAGGCCAACTACGTCGCCGCCAAGGCCGGCATGGTCGGCATGACCAAGGCGCTCGCGCTGGAAGTGGCCTCGCGCGGGATCACCGTCAACGCGGTCGCCCCCGGCTTCATCGACACGCCGATGACGGAAGCCCTGAACGAGCCCCAGAAAGCCAAGCTGCTGGAAGCCATTCCGCTCGGCCGGATGGGAACGCCCGCCGATATCGCCGCCGCCGTGGTCTATCTGGCCAGCACCGAAGCCGGCTGGATAACCGGCGCCACCCTGCACGTGAACGGCGGCATGGCGATGCTCTGACCCGCGGCATTGCACGGTGTTGGCGAATGCAAACAAAGCGTGATAAACGCGGCCCGTCTTCGCAATCCGGCCTTCTTCCGGATCGGTCGGCGGCCTTTCACAAGGCCCGATCGCAGCACAACGGAGATTTGAGCCGAATCGGACGCTTCGCGGTAGTTTCGGGGCGGCGCAACCAAGAATGAACCATCAATGCCGCAGGGCAGGAGCAGTTAGACCGATGAGCGACATCGCGGCACAGGTGAAAAAGATCGTGATCGAACACCTCGGCGTCGAGGAATCGAAGGTGACCGATACCGCTTCGTTCATCGACGATCTGGGCGCCGACAGCCTTGATACCGTCGAACTGGTGATGGCCTTCGAGGAAGCCTTCGGGGTCGAAATCCCGGAAGACGCGGCCGAGAAGATCAGCACCGTCAACGATGCGATCGACTATATCACCAAGCAGAAAGCGGCCTGATCCGCCGGCCCGCTGCCCGGACAACCAAGGCGGCGCAATGGCGGCAACAGGAATAGGCGAAGGATGGCAGCAATGCGGCGCGTGGTAGTTACGGGCATGGGCATTGCGTGCCCGCTTGGGCTTGGGGTCGAAAATGTCTGGCGTCGGCTGCTGGAAGGCGAATCCGGTATCGGCACCATCACCGTGTTCGACGCCGGCGACCTGCCGGCCCGCATCGCTGGCGAAATCCCGCGCGGCGTCAAGGCCGATGGCAAGCTCGATCTCGCCGAATGGGTTCCGGTCAAAGATCAGAAAAAGATGGACCCGTTCATCCAGTACGCCATGGTCGCGGCGATCGAGGCGGTGGAAGATAGCGGCTGGCTGCCGACCGATGAAGAAGATCGTTGCGCCACCGGGGTTATGATCGGCTCCGGCATCGGCGGCCTGGAAGCAATCTACGACGCCACCAAGCTGCTGATCGAAGGCAAAACCCGCCGGCTCTCGCCGTTCTTCATTCCGTCCGCGCTGATCAACCTGGCGTCGGGCCATGTTTCGATCAAATACGGCTTCAAGGGCCCGAACCATGCCGTGGTGACCGCCTGTGCCACCGGCGTGCACGCGATCGGCGACGCCGCCCGACTGATCGCCTTTGGCGATGCCGATGTGATGGTGGCCGGCGGCGCCGAATCGGCGGTGAATTTTATCGGCATCGCCGGCTTTTGTGCCGCAAGGGCGCTGTCCACCGGCTTCAACGACCGCCCGGCCGAAGGCTCCCGCCCGTGGGACAAGGACCGCGACGGCTTCGTGATGGGCGAAGGTGCCGGCATCGTGGTGCTGGAAGAATACGAGCACGCCAAGGCGCGCGGCGCCAAAATCTACGGCGAAGTTTGCGGCTACGGCATGTCCGGCGACGCCCACCACATCACCGCCCCGGCGGAAGGCCATGAAGGCGCCTTCCGCGCCATGAAGGC
>JAYTQP010000135.1:0-4652 GCA_043746675.1 Rhodospirillales bacterium
GGCGGATATTGCGGCCCTTGTGCCGGATGCTTGGAGTGCGCCCCGAACCGCCATTGGCTGCGGCAGGTGTGGTGGTTCCAACGCCAACGGCGGGGCGGCATTGGCACGAGCCGTTTACCCGGTTGGCGAGGCCGCGGTGACAGGGCGGGAACAGGTGCGTCTATTTTGTTACGATATCGCTATTACATTTTGATTGATTGAGTTTTAATAAGATGTTTTTTGTATTCGTTTAGATGGATTGCCACGCTTCGCTCGCAATGGCGACGGAGGGTGAGGGGGGGTATAGGTGCAAATGGGGAAAAGTTTTTTGCTTCTTTTTTTCAAAAAAGAAGCGCTTGCCTCGAAACCGCTGCAGCTAGGTTGCTGGCACGCTGCATGTTAGTCTGTAACCATTGCGTAGGTGGGGGGTAATATGGACGGGGACAATGCGGGCGCCGTGGCGGAGATAGAGGTTTCGGCCCCCGTTGGTTCGGCTGCTAATGCCCCGGAGGAGCCGGCGCCGAAGCCGGCTTATCCGCCGCTCGCCAGCCTGCCGACCCAGATTGGGCCGGAGGGTATCCGTTTCGACTTCAACGAAGGGGCGCGGGTGCTGCTGCCGCCGCGGGAGAGCGGGCAATGGCGGGTTTGTCTGCGCGATCTGGACACCGGCAACATCCTGTTCCTGTCGGAAAACAAGGGCGCCTTCGTGCGTTCATCGAAATCCTGGTACGTCCGCTTCCGCATCGAGGTCTGGGCGCTGGCGGAGGCCAAAGCCGAGGAACCGCGGCTGGTGCTGTCGCATGACCTCGATTTGCGCGGCCGTGCCGTCAATATCGTGTTTCCGGTGGGCACGCTGGGCGATATTCTGGCGTGGTTTCCGTATGCCGCGCGCTTCGCTGCGGTGCATCCGCAGTGCAAGGTGACGTGCGCGCTGTCCGGGCTGATTATTCCGCTACTGCGGGAGGCCTATCCCGGCATCGACTTGCAGACCCATGAGGCGTTCGAGGAGGCCAAGCGGGCGGATGCGGCTTATGCGACTTATTCGCTCGGGCTGTTTTTCGACGATGTCGCTTGCGAGCGGCAGCCGACCGATTTCCGGTTTGTCGGGCTGCACCGCACGGGGGGTTACATTCTCGGGGTCGATCCGGCCGAAGCGCCGTGCGCGATAACCCTGCCGGATGACAGCCGGCCGATCGCCGAACGCTATGTCTGCATCGCGGTGCAAAGCAGTGCGGCCTGCAAATTCTGGAACAATCCGCAGGGCTGGCGGGATACGGTGGGCTTCCTCAAGCAGGCCGGCTACCGGGTGATCTGCATCGATCAGAAGCCGCTGCACGGGCACGGGCTGGTGTGGACCCATATTCCGCACGGGGTGGAGGACGAAACCGGCGACCGCCCGCTGGCCGAGCGCGCACGCTGGCTCAAGCACGCCGATTTCTTCGTCGGGCTCAGCTCCGGCCTGGCCTGGCTGGCCTATGCGGTGGGCACCAAGGTGGTGATGATCAGCGGCTTCACCCACCCGACCAATGAGTTCCACACCCCGTACCGGGTGATCAACTGGCACGCCTGCAACAGCTGCTGGAATGACCCGAAGGTGCAGTTCGACCACAAGGATTTTCTCTGGTGCCCGCGCCACGCCGGCACCGACCGGCAGTTCGAGTGCACCCGGCTGATTACCTCCGTCCAGGTGCAGCAGGTGATCGCCGGCATCCCCGGCTTCGGCGCGTAAATCGGGTTTGCGTGAACCGCCGCCGCATTTTGGCGGGCTGCGCTGACGTTAGTCGCCCTGGGGTTAATCCCCCTGGGTGGTCCAGCCTTCGGCGCCGCGGGTGGTGAAGTGGACCATGCCGGCGGTGCCGCCGGCGGCGTTGAGGGCGGCGATCAGGGTCAGGCGGCGTTCGGGCGGCACCAGCAGCATCATGAAGCCACCGCCGCCGGCGCCGGAGATTTTGCCGGCGATCGCGGCGTTGGCCATTGCGGTTTCAAACAGAGATTCGATGAGTGCACTGCTGATGCCGGACGCGGTGCGCTTTTTTGCCTGCCAGGAACGATTGAGAATTTCCGCCATCTGCACCACATGGCCACGCAGCAACGCCTGCTTCATGTCGATGGCGTCTTGCTTGAGCTGATGCAGGCTGTCGATTGCTTCACCAGATTCCGCGCCCATGCGGCGCTGCTGTTCCTCGATGATCTGTTCCGAGCGGCGGGAGACGCCGGTGAAGCAGGTGACCAAAGATGTTTCGAGTTCGTTCATGAAGGCGCTTGGCACGCGCAGCGGGTTGACGATGACGCGGTCGCCGGCGAGGAATTCGATGAAGTTGGCGCCGCCGAAGGCTGCTGCATACTGGTCCTGCTTGCCGCCGGCCAGCGCGAGGTCGATACGTTCGATTTCGTAGGCCAGATGGGCAACGTCGTACGGGCCGAGCGGCAATGCGAGCAGGGTGCGGAAGGCTTCGACGAGGGCGACGACGAGCGCCGAGGACGACCCCAGTCCGGAACCCGGCGGTGCATCGACGTAGGAGGTAACGGACAGCGGCAGCAATTCGCCGTTGTTGAAATCGCGCATGATCCGCAGATAGACACCAGCATGGATGCCGAGGCGAGCGGCGGTGATGGCGGCGCGATCGGGCGAGAACGTTTCGGTTACGTCTATATCGGTGGCGGTGAAGCTGATCCGATCGTCCTTCGCCGGTGAAATGAAGGCGTGCGCGTAGCGGGCGATGGTGCAGTTCAGCACGGCGCCGCCGAACTGGTCGCAATAGGGGCTGAGATCGGTGCCGCCGCCGGCGAGACCGAGCCGCAATGGTGCCCTTGCGCGCACGACCGGAAGGTTTTTCGACATCATTTGGGTTCCGTCTGCTGCAGCAAAGGTTCGACGAAGCGGGCGAGGTTGCCGCCGGGAAAAAGCGCGCCGCGCATGCCGGCGGCGGCGGCGGCGTGCATATCCGTAAGCTGGTCGCCTACCATCAGGCAACGGGTTGGGTTTAGCCGCCAGGCACGGGCGAGGTCCAGCAGCATGCCGGGCGCGGGTTTGCGCCAGTCGCTCTGGCGGCGGAATTTTGCGTGGCGCGCAGAGTGATGGAAGGGGCAGTAGCGCACGTCGTCCACCGTGCCGCCGTGCGCGCGCAGGCGATCGGTGATGTCGGCGTGCAGGGCCTGCACGTCGGCTTCATCGTAGAAGCCGCGGGCGACGCCGGATTGGTTGGTGACGATGAAAACGTGCCAACCGGCCTGGGTGGCCCTGCGGACGGCGGCTTCGGCACCGGCGACGAATTCCCAACGGGCCGCTGTGCCGACCCAACCATAATCGATGTTGATGGTGCCGTCGCGGTCCAGCAGGAGGGCGGGGCGGGAGAGGATGGCGGGGAGTTCTTGCTGCGCGCGGGCCAGATCGGACGGGATGCCGATGTCGATGAAATAGCCGGCGCCGATGGTGGCGCGAACGGCGCCGCGGGCGGCGAGGCGGGGGAGGACATCGCGTTCGAGCGAGCAGACCTCGGTGGTGTCGGCCACGATGCGCCGGTCGAGCAGATAGATGCCGGCGTTCATCAGTCCGGGGCCGATGTGGGTTTCCGGCGGGCGTTCGTGGAATGCGGTCACGCGGCCATGATCGAGTGCAACGATACCGTAACGGGAGGGATCGGCGACTTCGCGGACGGTCATGCGGGCCAGCGTGTCCGGCGGGTCGGCCATCGCGTCGGCCAGCAGGGCGGCGATGTTGGTGTCGAACAGCGAATCGCCGTTGCAGAGCAAAAACCGTTCGTCCAGGAGGGCGGCGGCATGAAATAGCGCGCCGCCGGTGCCGGCGCGGATTGGTTCTTCAGAGTAACGAATTTGCAGTGCGCGGGGCAGATCGGCGGCGATTTCGGCGACGATGCGGCGCAGGGCTTCGGAGAGATGGCCGGTGAGGAAAAGCACTTCCTCGATGCCGAAGCGGCAAAGTTCCCGCATTTGCCAGGCGAGGAAGGGCCGGTTGCCGATCATCAGCGCCGGCTTGGGGGTTTCGGCGGTGATGGCGCCGAGGCGGGTGGCGAGGCCGCCGGCGAGGATGGCGCATTGGCGGACGGTGGCCCGGGTCATACTGTGGCGCCCGGCATGGCACGCCGGCAGATGGCTTCGAACTGGCGGGCGATGCGGGCCCAGCCGAAGCGGGCTTCGAGGCGGGCGCGGGCGGCCTGGCGGAGCTGATCGCGGAGGGAGGAACAGGACAGCAGGCGCAGGACGGCGGCGGCGAAATCCTGCGGCGTGTCGGCGCGGAGGTAATGTTCGTTCGCGGTAATGTCCAGGCCCTCGATGCCGATGGTGGTGGCGACCACCGGGCGGCCCATGGCCATCGATTCGAACGCCTTGATGCGGGTGCCGCTGCCGACGCGCAGCGGGATGACGGAAACATCGGCGTCGGCAACGTAGGGGCGGATATCGTCCACAAATCCGGTGAAGCGCCAGTTGAGGCCGCGGGCGGCATCGAGGAGCGCGGGCAGCGGGTTGCGGCCGACGATGATGGCTTCGGCCTGCGGGCGGGCGGCGATGATAAGCGGCCAGATTTCGCGCATAAGGAACTGCACGCCGTCGATATTGGCGGGGGAATCGAGCACGCCGGTGAACACGATGCGGCCGCCGGTTGGGGGGATGGGTTCGCTTTCGGCCGGGTTGAAGGCGAAAAAATCGAGGTC
>JAYTQP010000136.1:0-7347 GCA_043746675.1 Rhodospirillales bacterium
CGCCGCCATGATGCTGGGACATCATGGCAAGGACCCGACGCTCCCAGTCGCAAAAAGCACCGCCGGGCCGACCCGGCAGACGTCTCGAACGGACACTGACAGCATGGAATGTCGGCGCATCGTCACCGATGTGCAAGGGGTGCGGGGTAAAGCCATGCAGCGTCCGGCCATGCGCCCCATGGGCGCCGGTGGGGGCGGTGACATAGACAAGCCGCCAACCGGTCCGGTAGGCCCGTAGGGGTCCGTCCGGAGATTGTTCCGCTGGAATGAAGGGCAGGCCGCATGATCGCTGACGTGAGCAAGGCACACCGCCTGGCCGAGGCGCTGGCGACCCGACTATGCCACGACCTCAGCAGCCCGCTGAATACCCTGATCGGCGTCGCCGACGTGGTGGCCGACGATCCGGACGCCGCGCCGGCGCTGCTGCGCGAGGCGCTGGGGCTGATGGGGGAGGCGAGCCAGGCGCTGGCGCAGCGTTTGCGGATTTGCCGCGCCGCCTGGGGCAGTGCTGCCGCGCTGGGTGGGGCGGCGTTCGCCGAACTCGCCGGCAGCCTGGCCAGCAAGCGGCTGGATATCGACCTCTCCCACCTGAACCAAAGCGCGGAATTTCCTGCCGAGGCGGCCCGTCTCGCGCTGAACCTGGTGCTGCTGGCGGTCGAGGCGTTGCCGCGTGGTGGCGTGATCGGGCTGCAAGGCAACGCCGAAGACGGCCTGGTGATCCAGATCGACGGCCCCAACGCCGCCTGGCCGGTGGGATTTCTCGGGCTGCTCGCCGACCCCGCCGCGGCATGGGACCGGTTGGACGACCCGGCCTTGCTACAGGCGCCGCTGACGGTGCTGCTGGCACAGCATAGCGCGCTGCGGATTTCGGTGCTGATGGGTGCTGCGGGCAGCGGCGCGCCGGCGTTGCGGCTGGCGTGGCCGGCAGGCCCGCAGGCCACGCGATAGCAAGGCGGGTTCAGCCGGCGAGGTCGCGGGAGCGCTGGGTGGCGGCGGCGATGGCGGTGGCGACGGCGCGCGGCCAGGCGTCGGGCGCCATCAGCAGTTCGAGCGCGGCCTCCGTGGTGCCTTTCGGGCTGGTGACGTTCTTGCGCAGCACCGCCGACGCTTCCGGGCTGGCGGCCAGCAGGGCGCCGGCGCCGGTGACGGTTTGGCGGGCGAGCAGGCGAGCGAGGTCGGGCGGTATGCCTTGCGCGATGGCGGCCTGTTCCATCAGTTCGGCGAGCAGGAAGACGTAGGCCGGGCCGCTGCCGGAAACCGCGGTGACCGGGTCTAGCAGGGCTTCGTCCTCGACCCAGGCGACGGTACCGATGGCGCGCAGCAGCCGGTCGCACAATGCGCGCTGGGCGGCTGAAACGCGCGGGTTCGGGCAGCCGACGGTGACACCCTGGCGCACTGCCGCTGGCGTGTTCGGCATCGCGCGGACGATGGCGGCAGCCCCGAGCAGGGCTGCCATGCCGGCCAGGGTGCGGCCGGCCATGATCGAGAGAAACACCGAATTGCCGGCGAAGCGGCGGTAGAGCGGCAGGGTTTCGGCGGCCGACTGCGGCTTGACCGCCAGGATGACGGCGGCGGGGGCGAAATCCGCCGGGATTGCCGCCGCATCGGCCAGCACGGTGAGTTCCGGACCGGGCGAGGCCGGGCTGGTCGGGTCCACCGCGATCGAGGCGGACAGGCCGGCTTCGCGCCAGCCGGCCAGCATCGCGCCGCCCATTTTGCCGAAGCCCACCAGCAGCAGCGGCGGGATAGGAGTGTTGTTCATGCTTCTCCCGCGCATTCCAGCATGGCCGCTTGCAGCGCTTCCGCCGGGGTTTTGCCGCCCCATAGCACGAACTGGAAGGCAGGGTAGAAGCGTTCGCATTCGGTGATGGCGATATCGACCATGTCCTCAAGGCTTTCGGCCGACACGCCGGGGGCGCCGCGCAGCAGCACGGCGTGGCGGAACAGCGGCATGCCATCGTCGCTTTCCATGCCGAAATGGCCGATCCAGAGCCGTTCGTTGGCCAGCGCCAGCAGTTCGTAGAGCGCTCCTCGGCGCGGCGCCGGTACTTTCAGGTCGAAGGTGCAGGTGAAATGCATCGCCGAGATCTCGTGCGACCAGTTGAAATACAACCCGTAATCGCACCATTGGCCGGGCGCTTCGGCGGCCATTTCGGAATCGTTGCGGCGATCGAACGCCCATTCATTGTTGGTGACGATCTGTTCCATGACATCGAGCGGATTGGCGGAATGTTCTTGGATAATGCTCATGTGAGCTGACATGCAGGGTCTCCCGCGCTTGAGGAAGGCCCGAATCTGGACCTGCGCAGGGTGCGCGCAGGGTCAGCGGTCGGGGTCAGGGTCTGCCTGGGGGGTGAGACTCCAGGGTGGTGTACGGCGCAATGCCGCCGGGGCAGCCTAGCGAGCGGAGATTCCGTGCCGCAAGAGGGGAATAGCGCGCCGCCCTAAGATGTTCACCGAAATTTTGTGTAATCCGGCTCAGGCGCCGTCTTCGGTGTGGGCGGGGTCGTCGGCCGGGGCGTCGAGCCGCGCCAGCCGGGCTTCGAGGGCGGCCAGCCGGTCGGCGAGCACTTCGACTTCGTCCTTGCGGACCAGTTCCATGCGGCGAATGGTTTCATCGAGGCGGGCGCGGACCATTGCCTCGATTTCTTCGCGCAGGCCGGTGAGCGCGGAGATGGCACCGCCGGCGAGGCCGGCCAGGTCGTCAAATATGCGGGGGCGTTCGTTCATCGCAAACTCTCCTTGGCGTGGCTTTCGCCGGCGCGCGGTGGGCTTTATACCGCGCCGGAGGCTTTGTCCCAAGCTGCGAAGGAATTGCCCGCCCGTGTTCACGCTCCAGCTGTTTCCCAACCCGACGGTGCTGATCCAGATCGGCCCGTTGATGATCCGCTATTATGCGCTGGCCTATATTTTCGGGCTGGTGGCGGGCTGGCGGCTGCTGCGCGGGCTAGCGCGGCGGGGACCGGCGGTGGCGAGCCCGGAGCAGGTGGATGATTACCTGACCTGGGCGACGCTCGGCGTGGTGCTGGGCGGGCGGCTGGGCTACGTGCTGTTCTACCAGCCCGGCCGGTTCATGGCCGCGCCGATGGAGATTTTCGCGGTCTGGCAGGGTGGCATGTCGTTCCACGGCGGCATGCTGGGGGTGGCTCTGGCCACCATCTGGTTCTGCCGACGGCAAAACATTCCGCTGCTGGCGTTTGGTGACCGGGTTGCGGTGGTGACGCCGATCGGGCTGGGGTTCGGCCGGATCGCCAATTTCGTCAATGGCGAGTTGTGGGGGCGGGCGGCGCCGGACTGGCTGCCCTGGCCGCTGGCGATGGTGTTCGCCAATGGCGGGCCGGTTTGGCGTTATACCAGCCAGTTGTATCAGGCGACGCTTGAGGGGCTGGTGCTATTGCTGGTGATGTGGACGCTGGCGCGGCGGCCGGCGGTGCTGGCGCGGCCGGGCATGCTGGTGGGGGTGTTTCTGGCCGGGTATGCAATGGCGCGAATCACCGGGGAGTTTTTCCGCGAGCCTGACGCGTTTCTGGGGTTTCTGTTCGGCGGCATCACCATGGGGCAGTTGCTGTCGCTGCCGATGCTCGCGGCGGGGCTGTGGCTGATCGGGCGCGGCAGGCGATAATGGAGCGGCTGGATTTGTTCATAGCGCGCGCCAACCAGGCTTATTACGCGCACCATGACCCGTTTGCCGATTTCACCACCGCGCCGGAGATTTCGCAGGTTTTCGGCGAATTGCTCGGGCTGTGGGCGGGGGCGGTGTGGCAGAGTCTGGGCGCGCCCGATCCGGTGTTGCTGGCCGAGGCCGGGCCGGGGCGGGGCACCTTGATGGCCGATGCGCTGCGGGCGGTTCGGCGGACGATGCCGGATTTCGCCGCCGCGCTGCGGCTGCATCTGATCGAAACCTCGCCGCGCCTGCGCGCGGTGCAGGCGGGGTTGCTGGCGGATGCGGTTTGGCATGATCGGCTGGCAGCGCTGCCGCCGGGGCCGATGCTGCTGCTGGCCAACGAATTCCTCGACGCCTTGCCGATCCGCCAGTTCGTCCGCCGGGGCGCCGGCTGGGCGGAACGGTTTGTCGGCGTGGAAGGGTTTTGCGAGCAGCCGGCGGCGGGGCCGGAGCGCGCGGCCGGCGAGGGGCAGGTGGTTGAGGTTGGCGCGGCGGCGGCGGCGCTGGTCGGCGAACTTGCGGGGCGGCTCGTGCGCCAGGGTGGGGGGGCGTTGCTGGTGGATTATGGGCCGGCGTGTTCGGCGCCGGGGGAGAGCTTGCAGGCGCTGCGTGGCGGCAGAATGGTCGATCCGCTTGCCGCGCCGGGCAGCGCCGATCTGACCGCGCATGTCGATTTTGCCGCCCTGGCGGCCGCTGCCCGGGCGGCCGGGGCGGACGTGCATGGGCCGGTGCCGCAGGGGATTTTTCTTGCCCGGCTCGGCCTGTTTCAGCGCACCGGGGTGCTCGCCCGTGGCGTGCCGCCGGCGCGCGGGGCCGCACTGCTGGATGGCGCCAGGCGGCTGGCGGAGCCGGACCAGATGGGCAGGCTGTTCAAGGTGATCGCAGTTTGCCAGCATGGGCTTGCCACCCCGCCCGGATTTTATGAATGACCGCTGCGTTTATCGATGCCCCAGCGCTTGCCGTGCCGCATGGCTTCTTCACTCGCAATGGTGGGGTATCCGTCGGCCCGTTCGCCAGCCTGAACTGTTCGCTGTCCGGCCAGGATGCGCGCGACAATGTGCTGGAAAACCGCGCCCGGGCGGTGCGTGCGCTGGGCGCGGCACCGGCGGCGCTGGTTGGGCTGACCCAGGTGCATGGCGCTGAGACGGTTGTGGTGCGCGAACCCTGGCAGCTCGGCGCGGGGCCGCGGGCGGATGCCTGCGTGACCGATCGGCCCGGCGTGGCGCTGGGGATCGTGACCGCCGACTGCGCGCCGGTGCTGTTCGCCGATCGCCGGGCCGGAGTGGTGGGCGCCGCCCATGCCGGCTGGCGTGGGGCGGTGCTGGGGATTTTGGAGTCCACGCTGGCCGCCATGCAGCGCCTCGGCGCGCAGGCGGGCGATGTGGTGGCGGCGGTGGGGCCGTGCATCGGCCAGGCCAGCTACGAAGTGGCGGCCGATCTGCGCGACGTGGTGCTGGCGCATGATGCCGAGGATAGTGGTTTTTTTTGCGCCGGCGTGCGGCCAGACCGTTGGCAGTTCGATCTGGCCGGCTATTGCGCGGCGCGGCTGCGGGCGGCGGGGATTGGCAGCGTGGTGGTGACGGGCTGCGATACGATGGCGGATGAGGCCAGGTTTTTCAGCCATCGCCGGCGCACGCTGGCGGCGGTGGATGGCAAAATGGCGCCGATCGGGCACCAGATTTCCGTTATCAGGCTGTGACGGTCGCGATGCAATATATCTATCTCTTTATCATCCTGCTGTTGCTGGCCGGGCTGGTGTCCTGTGCGCTGGTATAAAATCTGCTTCGCCCTGCTGCTGACCCTGGCAGGCTGCGGCGGGCTGCCGCGCCCGTTCGCGGGGGCGCCCGGCAGCCTCGCGCGGCAATTGGCGACACCGCCGCCGGCGCGGCTGGCGATCCCATCGCCGAACAATGCCTGGCTGACCGAGAGCGATGCGAACAGCTTTGCGGCGGCTGTTACCAACGGGCTGCGCGGGATGGAAGTGCCGGCCTTCGCCACGGCCGCCCAACCCGGCGACTGGCGGATCGACATCACCGCCGCATCCGCCGGCGCCGATGTAATCCTGACCTTCACGGTGCGCGATGCCGGCGGGGCCGCGCGCGGCACGATCAGCGCCGCGCCAGTGCCGATCAGCACCTGGGCCGCGCCGACGCCGGCGGTGATCGGCAAGGTCGCCGCCGGGGTGGTGCCCGATCTGGGGACGCTGCTGACCAATATCGAGGCGGCGCGGCGCGCCAACGACCCGAACAGCCTGGTCAACCGGCCGGCGCGGGTTTACGTGCCGGATGTGACCGGCGCCCCGGGCGATGGCAATGTGGCGCTGGCCCGGCAGATGCGGCGCGAACTGCCGCGGCTTGGCATGCGCTTGCTGGAAAAGCCGGATCGGCCGGATTTTACCGTCGCCGGCGTGGTGAAGATCGCGCCGATCGCGGACGGGCAGGAAAGCGTGGAAATTACCTGGGTGATCAAGGACGCGGCTGGCGCCGAGGCCGGCAAGATCGCCCAGTTGAACGCAGTGCCACGCGGCAGCTTGAACGGGCTGTGGGTGGATGTGGCGGTGGTGGTGGCGCAGGAGGCCGCCGGCGGGGTGCGCGACGTGATTTCCAACCGCATCGGTGCCAGGGAAATTCCGCGCAAGAAACCATAGTTTTGGCGGGCAAGGCGGCCGCGCTTCGTGGACAGGCGCCGGCCCGGTTGCTAGAAGGCGAGCGCCGCAGCGGATGACCCTTTTATGAAAATTGTCGCCAATAACAGCAATCGCCCCCTCGCCGAGGCTGTTGCCGATATACTTGGGCAGAAGCTCACCAAGGCCACCGTGCGCCGCTTCGCCGATATGGAGGTTTTTGTCGAGATCCACGAAAATATTCGCGGCGAGGATGTGTTCGTGGTGCAATCCACGTCCTTTCCGGCCAATGACCATCTGATGGAGCTGCTGATCACGCTGGATGCGCTGCGCCGGGCCAGCGCGCGGCGGGTGACGGCGGTGATCCCGTATTTCGGCTATGCCAGGCAGGATCGCAAATCGGGCTCGCGGACGCCGATTTCCGCCAAGCTGGTGGCCAACCTGATCGTCGAAGCCGGCGCCCACCGGGTGCTGACGATGGATCTGCACGCGGCGCAAATCCAGGGGTTTTTCGACATTCCGGTGGATAATCTGTACGCCGCGCCATTGTTCAACCGGCATATTCAGGACACCTATGCCGGGCGGTCGTTGATGACGGTCTCGCCCGACGTGGGTGGCGTGCTGCGGGCGCGGGCGCTGGCATCGCGGCTCGGCACCGATCTCGCCATTATCGACAAGCGGCGCGAACAGGCCGGCGTGTCCGAAGTGATGAACGTGATCGGCGACGTGGACGGGCGGGACTGTATTCTGGTGGACGATATCGTCGATAGCGGCGGCACGCTGGTCAATGCCGCCAAGGCCCTGATCGCGCACGGCGCAAAATCGGCCAGTGTTTACGTGACCCATGGCGTGCTGTCCGGCCAGGCGGTGGCGCGGATCGCGGATTCGCCGATCGAAATGCTGACCATGACCGACAGCATCATGGCGACCGCGGCAGTGCGCAACGCGCGCAACATCCGCCAGATCACCATCGCGCCGCTGCTCGCCGATGCGATCGATCGGATCCATAACGAAAAATCGGTCAGCGCGCTGTTCGACTGATACCAACCGGGGGAACGAT
>JAYTQP010000137.1:0-2659 GCA_043746675.1 Rhodospirillales bacterium
TGCTGCAATATGTGACCTCGAACCGACTGCTCAGCCATGCCACACCGCTCGGCTACCTGAAGCCTCTGATCCGGACCAGCGCGTTGGCGGAGTCTGGTATCCGGTACAATGAGAGCTTGCGGATCGCCGAGGATTACGACCTGATCGTTCGCCTGCTCACTCGCGGGGCACGATTCCGCCTGCTCCCGGAGTTGCTGTATTTCTACCGCCGGCACTCCGGTTCGATATCCTTCCGCCTGTCGGCCGAAACGATGCAGGCGATGATCGCCGCCGATACCGCATTTCGGCTCTGGGCCGGAGACCATGTGGTCGCGCCGTTACGTTCGGCGCTCGATGCGCGGATCGCCAGCATCCATGTCGCGGGGGAAGCGGAAACGGCGATCGCCTGCCTGAAAGCACGACACCCGTTGGCGGCCTTGTCGGCGCTGATCGCGCAACCCGGCGCTATTTCGGTGGTCGCCCGGCTTGCGGCGCCGGGTTCTCTCCTGGCGCGGATGCGGCGACGGAAAGTCCCCCCGGTCAAAGCCAAACGTCCCACCATTTGCGTGCTGTCGCGCCAGCGGCTTATCGCCGGGTCGAACGGCAGTTCGGCCTACCTGCTCAGTCTGTGCCGGGCACTGCGAGACAGCGGGTTCGCGTTGCAGCTTGTTTGTCCGTCGCCTTCCGTGCTTGGTCGGGTGCCGGTGCTGCGTGTTGCCGGGGATGGGACCGTGTTCGATCGCGTCGCGATCCGCGGCACATTCCGGATCGGCGGTGTCTTGTTCGCGCGCGATCCGCTGGTCTACCTGCGGGCGGCCATGGGCGTCGCCGACCGGCTTGCTCGGCGTTTGGGCATCGCGGCGCTGGCGCCAATGGCGCGTCCGGCGCCGTATTCCGTCGCGGTACCCTGGACCGCCGAGGATTTCCTGTTCGTCGCGGCTCAGGCGCACGGTCAGGCCGATATCGTGCTGGCCGATTACGGTTTCCTCACGCCCGGCATTCCTTACGCATTGCGGCCCGGTGCGACTTCGGTGGTGGTCATGCACGACCTGTTCTCCAGCCGGCCGGCGACATTCGCTTCGGTCGGGAGGTCGGACAGTGTGGCCGGACTGGACGAAGCGACTGAGGCCGGACTGCTGGCCGGTGCCGATCTGGTCATTGCTATCCAGGCTGAGGAAGCCATCGCCGCGCGCCGCATGTTGCCATTTGGGCACAAGGTTCTCGTGGCACCGATGGCGGTGGACCCCGTGACCGAGGCTCAGGCCGGCGAAGGCGGCGGCCTGTTGTTTGTCGGCAGCAGCACGGCGCCGAATGTCGACGGCATGAACTGGTTTCTGGAGGAGGTTTGGCCGCGCCTCCGCCTGCGGTATCCCAATCTCCAGCTGAATATCGCCGGTTCCGTCTGCGGGAAGCTCAATGGCCTGGCCCACCGGTCTGGCGTAAGCCTGCTGGGGCGCGTGCCGGAGCTGGCAGCGTTGTACCGGCGGGCAGATGTCATCATCGCGCCGCTGCGGGTGGGTTCCGGACTCAAAATCAAACTCGTCGAAGCCATGGCGCATGGCAAACCGGTGGTGGCCACCACAATCACCGCGCAGGGCGTGGAACATCTGCTGCATGGCGCGGTCGCGATCGCGGATTCCCCGCGGGAATTTGCCGGTGAAGTGCTGCATTTGCTGTCCGCACCCCACGTGCGCGCCGCGCGGGCCGAAGCCGCGCTGGATATCGCCCGCCGCAACTTCTCGGCCGGTACCGCCTACGGCGGCATCGTCGATCAGCTGCATGCCCGGCACGCGGCCGCGCAGGAGGCCGCATGACTTATATCGCCCCCAGCGAAGCGGTGCCCTTCGTCTCGATCGTGGTTCCCACTTTGAATGAGGAGTCCTATATCGAAGCCTGCCTAACCTCCCTGGTTGGCCAATGGCCAGAGGGCAGTTACGAAATTCTGGTCATGGACGGCGGCGGCACGGACCGGACGCAGTCAATCGTTGCCACCTTCAGTGCCACGCACCCTGCCGTGGTGTTGCGGCACAATCCACGGCGTCTCCAGTCCGCCGCCATGAATCTCGCGGCCCGCATGGCCACGCCAAGGGCCACCGTATTGGTGCGAGCGGATGCGCATGCATATTACGCGCCGGATTTCGTGCAATGCTGCGTATCGGCGCTGTTACGGAACGAAGCGACGTCGGTCGTGGTGCCGATGCGCAGCCAGGCGCTGCGGGGCGCCGGATTGCAACATGCGATCGCCGCCGCACAGACCAGCCGCCTAGGCAATGGCGGCGCGGCACATCGCAACGGTGGCGCCTCGGGGTTCGTCGACCATGGTCATCACGCCGCGTTCGATCGGGAGTTTTTCCGCTCGATTGGTGGATACGACGAAGAATTTACCCACAATGAGGATGCCGAACTGGACATTCGCGCCATCGCCGCCGGGGGTCGCATTTGGATGTGCACGGAGGCAGCCCCGATCTACTATCCGCGCGACCGCTTCGGCCGATTGGCGCAGCAATATTTCCGTCATGGCGCGGGCAGAGCGAAAACGTTGCGAAAACATCATATCAAGCCACGGGCACGGCAGTTGGCTCCGGTGGCTGCGCTCGCCGGTTGCCTCGCGGGTTTGGCCGCTGCGCCCTTTGCGCCGGTCGCGGGGTCGCTCGCATTTATTTACCCTGCTGCTTGCCTG
>JAYTQP010000138.1:0-1519 GCA_043746675.1 Rhodospirillales bacterium
CGTGCATCATCTCGACCCGTCAAAAAAGGAAAGCAAACCATGGGCGACCATACGGATCACGCGTCGAACGTTGCGCAGGGCGACACGTCCAGCGGTGACGACCGCTTCGATAATTTGTTCGACAAATTCCATTTCGACCCTGCCGCGACTGGCGCCGGGGATCCGTTCGCCGGTTTCGTGCAGGCCCTGCTCGCGAACCCGCAGCCGAATTTGCCGGTTGTGGTTGGTGATGCGCGCAGCAGCGGCGCCACCGGCGATCTGCTTTGGGCCTACACTGCCGAGGGGTTGCTGTTGCAGGCGACCACCGGATTTCTCAACACCGCAACCGGCAATGGCGGTTTCAATCTAGCGGTCGGGCGGGACGGCTCGTTTCATTTGAGCTTCGCTGGCAGCACAACCGAACTCGGCTATGACGCCGAGGGCCACCGCGATGGCACCACCGGCGGCACCACCACGCCGCCGGCCGGCAACAGCGTCGTTTATGCCACCACCAACGGTTCGGTGTTCGCCAACGCCTCGGCCGGTCATATCACCTATGACGGACGCGGTTCTGCCGCGCATCCGGTGGTTGGTAACGATACCGTATTCGGCGGCGTCGGCGACTATCTGATCGGCGGCACGCTGGCCCATCAGAACGTTGCCAGCGGCAATGTCGGTAACTGCGTGATCTACACGAGCGCCACCAAATCCAGCGTGCCCGCAGGTTCGGTGCTGGTCGATATGCAGAACGGGGTTGGGTTCGGCAGCAATGCCGAGGGCAATCAGTTCGTCGGCTACAACCAGGTGCGCGGTTCGCTGCAAAGCAATGTGCTGATCGGAAGTGCGAGCGGCAGCGATTTGAAAAGCGGTGCCAACAACAGCGTGCTGATTTCGCTTGGTGGCACCGGCTACGAGCTTCGCCCGGACGGCACCGGCAACGTGCTGGTTTCCACCGTCGGCGCCGATCGGGTGCTGTTCGACCCCAGCCACGGCTGGAGTATCAACGATCAGAACACATTGCTCGGGTTCAACCCGTCGCATGGCACCACGATCGACCTTACGCTGCTCGAACATTCCTTGGGCATTTCCATTGCGTCCGACCTGACCGGCTACCTGCAACTGGCGCATGATGCCGGCGGTGCGCACCTGCTATTCAGTGCCACCGACAATTTCGCCACATCGAGCCACGATATTCTCGATCTGCCCTTGACCCACGACTTATCGCTCGCCGCGCTGGTTGCCAGCAAGGCTATCGTTATCTGATCGGTCGGCCGGTCGGGCTGGACGAACGCCCGGCGGGGTGACAGCCTGCCGCGATGTCCCGTCCTGCCGTATCGCCGCTAATCCGCGCCACTGCTGCGCCGCCCATTCCGGCGGCGCGGCAATGGGCGGGGCGTTACAACGGCGCCCACGGCCCGGCGATCGACATGACCCAAGCGGTGCCCGGCTATCCTGCCCACCCCGATCTGCTCGCCCGCCTCGGGGTTGCGGCGGGGCGGGCGGATATGGCGACCTACGGCGACATCGCCGGCGACAGCGC
>JAYTQP010000139.1:0-5110 GCA_043746675.1 Rhodospirillales bacterium
AGATCTGGTGGCGTTGCTGGAGCGCCAGGGGGGCGTGTCGGCAGGGCTCGATCAGGGGATTTGCCTGCGTGCGGCGATCATGGCGTGGCCGCATCGCGACCCGTTCGACCGGCTGCTGGCGGCGACCGCGGAACGTTACGCGGTGCCGATTATTTCGGCGGATAGGGTGTTTGATGGGGTGGTGACGCGGGTTTGGTGATCGGTGTGCTCGGTTCGGTTGGGAACCCGAGAGGCGCTGGTCTGCGGGTTCGTCACTGCGCGGTGACGTGGTGGCGGTCGACGGCGGCGCGGGGTGTTGGGGATGGTTGGGTTGGCGCATGACGCTGCGCTTATGCGCCCTACGCGGTAGGGGTATTTACTGTAATTGCTCACCCAGGGTAGGACGCCCCCTTTTGAAAGCCTGCTTGTCCCGCGGTCACGGGCGGTTGGATTCAAGGTCTGGGTGGGCACCGCACCTGACCTTGCTGGGATGACCGAAGCGCAAAAGGACGCGCTGATCCTGAAGCTATGGCCAATGGTGGCGCAGTTGGAATTGGCCTTTGCCCGGATTGCCGAACTGGAAGCCCGCCTCGCCGATTTGATCCGCCCGCCTAAAGGCCCCGACAATTCCTCCACCCCGCCGCCGATCAGGCCCGATGTTACCCGCGCCCATCCAGGCCGCCGTCACCGCAAGCCAGGTGGTGTGCTGCGACGAGACCTCGGTGCGGGCCGCGGGCAAGACCTGGTGGGAGCGGGTGTTCGGGACCGTCCGCCCCGGCGTCTGGGTCTCGGACGCGCTGGGCAGCCAGCGCGGCCATGCCGACGACTGGCAGATGTGCCTGGCCCAGTATCGCGGCTGGCCCAGTATCGTGGCTGGCCCAGTATCGTGGCTGGCCCAGTATCGCGCCGACCTCGACCGCAGGCCGGACCGGATCATGACGGCCGTGCCCCAGGGCCACGCCCACCTGTTCGTCTTCGTCACCGACCGCGACGTGCCAGCCACCAACAACGCATCCGAGCGCCACCTGCGGCCGAGCCTCGGCAGCTTTGACGTGCTTGTCTCGATCTAACCATTGCAATATCGGCATAAGGCTTTCCGCGTTCCTCCCGGTTAGGCTTTGCGCGTGTGCTACTATTGACGTCGTCGCTCCGGGCGCGCGTTTCTGGCGGCAATGGATGCCATCTATCTCGGGCTGTGGGACGGCGAGGCAGGTGGGACGGCACGGCAATCGGGGGAACGGAAAATCATCGAGTGGAGCAGCCGTTCCCGCACGCGCTGCCACCCGCTCCCCTTCTTTGCGACCGGGGCATGGCACTCCAGCCGCTTACTCTATTTTTTTGGGCGTGGCGTGGATTGCTTCGCCAAGGGGCTCGCAATGACGATTCCGGGTTGCGGGTGGGCGCTAAGAAACAGTGTCGCTGGTGGTACGATTGCGCCCCGGGGAAGGCGGCGGATTGCATCCGCCCTACGGGGGGGCGACTGGGTTGATGACGATGGAGAACGGATGACTTTACGCCACGTTACAGTGCGTTGCGGCCCAGCACTTCGGGGTTGACGGTGTAGCCGGGATCGATGACGCCGTCGAAATAATCGAGCAGGTTGCGCACCGCGCGGCGGGACATTTTGGCGTAGCATTCCAGCGGAGCGGCGGCGTTGTGCGGGCTGAGGACGACGTTGGGCAGTTTGAACAGGGGATTTTCCGGGTCTGGCGGCTCGGTTACCAGCACATCGACGCCGGCGGCTTCGATGATGCCGGTGGACAGGGCGTGGGCGAGGGCGGCTTCATCGACCAGGCCGCCGCGGGCGGTGTTGATGAGCCAGGCGTGTGGCGGCATCTGGGCGAGGAAAATGGCGTTGACCATGCCGCTTGTGGCGTCCTCCAGCGGGCAATGGAGGGTGACGATGTCGGCCTCGGCGACCGCGGCCATCAGGTCTGGCGCCGGGATGTGGCCGTCGGCGGCGATGCGTGGGGTGGGGAAAGCGGGGTCGTGCACCATGACCCGCATGCCGAAGGCGGTGCACAGCTTCGCCACCCTTGTGCCGATGCGGCCGTAGCCGATGACGAGGATGGTGCGCTCGGACAATTCGTGCATGCGGCGGCCGGATTGCACCATCCAGGTGCCGGCGCGCACGGAGGCATCTTGTTCGATGGTGCGGCGGGCGACGGTGAGCATGAGCATCAAGGCGTGTTCGGCCACCGAGAGGTCGTTGGCGCCGTTGACCACGCCGACCAGCACGCCGTGGCGGGTGCAGGCGGGGATGTCGAGATTGTCGAAGCCGACCCCGAAGCGGCTGATGGTGCGCAGTTTGGGCGCGGTGGCGAGCAAGGCGGCGGGGATTTTTTCCAGCCCGATCAGCACGCCGTCGGCGTCGACGATGGCTTCGGCGAGTTCCTTCTGCATTGGCGGGCCGCGAAACTGATCGGTCAGCACGCGCAAATCGATATCGTCGCGGGCGGCGAGCATTGCCATCGCGGTCGGGTGCATGGCGCGGCAGAGCACGAGCTTGTGGCGGATGGCGGACATGCGTTTTCCCCGAGAGTTGGCGTTCAGCCTATGCTTGCATCGCAGCGCGTCGGCGGCTAGCCTTCGCTGCATGCTTCCAGGCGCTATCAGCTCCGAGCCATTGGCGCGCGCTTTTGTGCGGGTTTCGGCGCGCGCCCTGCTTCTTCTTAGTCGCCCCTGAGCGTCGTTCCGCTTGCTTGCGGTTCTGCTTAGGGGGAAAAGGCACGCGACGCGGGCCGACGACGAAGCACGCATTCCACTGAGGAACATTCGATGACCATCATCCATCCCAGCTTCGGCACGCTGGACGACAGCCGCGTGATCATATTCGACACCACCTTGCGCGACGGCGAGCAATCGCCGGGGTTTTCGATGAATATCGACGAGAAAATCCGCATGGCGGAGGCGCTGAGCGAACTCGGCGTGGACGTGATCGAGGCGGGGTTTGCGATTGCCTCGGTGGGCGATTTCGACAGTATCAAGGCGATCTGCGAGAGCCTTGGCCGGCGCGCGAACGCGCCGGTGATCGCCAGCCTGTCGCGCTCCAACCCGGCCGATATTCTGCGTTCGGCGGAGGCGTTGAAATCCGCCGCGCGGCCACGCATCCATATCGTGATCGCGACCTCCGATCTGCATATGGAACATAAATTGCGGATGTCGCGCGAGCAGGTGCTGGAAAGCATCGAGGGATCGGTGCGGCTGGCGCGGCAGCACACCGAGGACGTGGAATGGTCGGCCGAGGATGGCAGCCGCTCGGACGATGATTTTCTGTGCCGGGCGGTGGAAACCGCGATCAAGGCCGGCGCCAACACGATCAACGTGCCGGATACCGTCGGCTACGCGCTGCCGGCCGATATCGGCCGGCTGTTCACCATGCTGCGCAGCCGGGTGCCGGGCGCCGAGAAGGTGATTTTCTCCGCCCATAATCATAACGATCTCGGGCTGGCGGTGGCCAACACGGTGGCCGCCTTGCAGGCCGGCGCGCGGCAGATCGAATGCACTATCAATGGCATCGGCGAGCGGGCCGGCAATGCGGCGCTGGAAGAAGTGGTGATGACGTTGCGCACGCGGCCGGATGCGGCGGGTTGCACGTCGTCGGTTATCACCGAGAACATTCTGAAAACCTCGCGCCTGCTGTCAACCATCACCGGCTTCGACGTGCAGCCGAACAAGGCCATCGTCGGGCGTAACGCCTTCGCGCACGAAAGCGGCATCCATCAGGACGGGGTGCTGAAAAACGCCAAGACTTACGAGATCATGACGCCGCAATCGGTCGGCTGGCTGCGGTCCAACCTGGTGATGGGCAAGCATTCCGGCCGCGCTGCGTTCCGCGACAAGTTGCGCACGCTGGGCTACGGCGAGGTTGGCGACAACAAATTGAACGACGCGTTCCGCCGCTTCAAGGACCTCGCCGACCGCAAGAAAGTTGTCTACGACGACGACATCATGGCGCTGGTGGACGATGAGGTGATGCGCGACCATGATCGCATCAAGTTTGTCTCGCTCGATGTGCATGCCGGCAGCAAGCACCCGCCGCGCGCCGAAATGGAACTGGAAGTAGATGGCAAGCTGGTGTCCGCGGTTGCCGGTGGCGATGGGCCTGTCGATGCCACGTTCAACGCCATCAAGGCGCTGTTTCCGCATGACTGCACGTTAAGCCTCTACAGCGTCGGCGCGGTGACCGCCGGCACCGATGCGCAGGCGCGGGTGACCGTGCGGCTCGAAGAAGGCGGCAAGATGGTGGACGGGCAGGGGGCGGATACCGACACCATCGTGGCCTCGGCGCGCGCCTATGTGCATGCGCTGAACAAGCTGATCGTCAAACGTGATCGCACCGAGCCGGCGGCACTTTCGGCCTGAGCCAACAACACGCGGCGCGGCGCCGGACGAGGGCGCTGCGCCCAGCATGGATAGCGAAAATGAACCCTGTTTTGGTTGAAGTTACCCGCGGTAATCAAGTGGAGTCTGCCCATCGCGGGGCGGCCGTTATCACCGATCCGGCCGGTGCGGTGGTGTTTGCCGCCGGCGATGTGGAGCGGCGGGTTTATTCGCGCTCGGCGGTGAAGGCGCTGTTGGCGTTGCCGCTGGTGGAAACTGGCGCGGCCGATCGGCTTGGGCTGAGCGAAGCGGAAATCGCGTTCGCCTGTTCTTCGCATAATGGCGAGGATTTTCATGTGGCGGCGGCGCTGTCGATGCTGACCAAGGCGGGGCGAGATGGCGGGGTGCTGGAATGCGGCATCCAATGGCCGGGCTACGACCCAGCGGCGCACGCGCTGGTGCGGGCCGATGCCAAGCCGTCCGCTTTGCATAATAATTGTTCGGGCAAGCATAGCGGCTTCATCTGCCTGGCCTGCGACCGGGGCGAGGATCCGGCCGGCTACGTCAAGCCGGAGCATCCTACCATGCGCCAGATCACGGCTGCTTTGGCGGATATGACATCGACCACTTTGGACAGCCGCAACTACGCCGTCGATGGCTGTTCGATACCGACCTATGCCATTCCGCTGCGCGCGTTGGCGCATGCATTCGCCCGCTTCGGCAGCGGCGTCGGGTTGCCCGCCGCGCGCGCCCGCGCCACCGCCCGCATTCGCGCAGCCGTCGCAGCCCATCCGGAAATGGTTGCCGG
>JAYTQP010000140.1:0-4045 GCA_043746675.1 Rhodospirillales bacterium
GCCGACGACGATGTTGATGCGGCCATCGGCGAGGCCGGCGCGCACCGCAATGGCATCTTTCGCGGTCACCATGCGGGAAAGTTGCGCGACCAGCACCGGCAGCCCTTCGAAGCGCTTGGCGAACACCCGGTAATGCTGGCGCGCGAGCAAGGTGGTCGGCACCACCACGGCGACCTGCGCACCCGCCATGGCGGCGATGAAAGCAGCGCGCAGGGCGACCTCGGTTTTGCCGAAGCCGACATCGCCGCAGATCAGCCGGTCCATCGGCCGGCCGGACGCGAGGTCTTCGACCACATCGGCGATGGCGTGTGCCTGGTCTTCGGTTTCGGCGAACGGGAAGCGGGCGCAGAATTCATCCCAGGCGCCTTCGGCCGGCGACAGCACCTCGGCTTCGCGCAGCGCGCGCGCGGCGGCGATGCGGATCAGTTCGCCGGCCATGTCGCGGATGCGGCTTTTCATCCGCGCCTTGCGCGCCTGCCAGCCGGCGCCGCCCAGTTTGTCCAGCCCGACGCCGCCAGTTTCCGAACCGAAGCGCGACAGCATTTCGATGTTTTCGACCGGCAGGAACAATTTGTCGTTGCCGTCATACAGGATGCGCAGGCAGTCATGCGCCGCGTCCGACACGCTCAGCGTCACCAGCCCGTCATAGCGGCCGATGCCATGATCCTGGTGCACCACCAGATCGCCCTCGGCGATTTCGGTGGCTTCGGCGATGAACTGATCGGCCCGCTTGCGCCGGCGCACCGGGCGGGAAATGCGTTCGCCGAGCAGGTCCTGTTCCGAAACCAGCGCGATATCGTCGGCGACAAAGCCACGCTCGATACCCAGCACGACCAGCGAAGCGGTGGCCGGCGGCGACCGGCGGATCGCGTCCAGCCCCGGTGCGGGCGCGGTGGCGATGCCGTGTTCGCGCAGCAGATTGCCCAGCCGTTCGCGTGAGCCGGCAGTCCAGGCGGCGACCACCAGGCGGCGGCCTTCGCGCTGCCAGCGCGCGGCCTGGGCGGCGAGTTGGCTGAACACGGTGATGCCGGGCGCGGCCGGGGCCGCGGCCAGGATCGGGCCGGGCCTGCCGCCGGCATCGATGCCGGCGGCGCCATCGGGTTTGGCGAACGGCGAAAAACGGAATTGCGGGCTTTCGTGCAGCATCGCTTCCCAGCCGGGGCGGTTTAGATAAAGCAGCCCCGACGGCAGCGGGCGATACGGCGCCTCGCCATCGCGCGCGGCGATCTGGCGGGCGGCGACGTGGTCGGCGATCATCTCCAGCCGGGCGGCAAGCACCTCGTCAGCCTGATGGTCGAAGCTGACAGATGCTCCGGGCAGATAATCCAGCAGGGTTTCCATGCTGTCATGGAACAGCGGCACCCAATGTTCCATGCCGGGATGGCGGCGGCCGGCGGAAATGCTCTCATAAATCATGTCGGCGGCCGCGGTCGGGCCGAACAGATCGCGCCAGGCGGTGCGGAAGCGGGCGATCGAGGCTTTGTCGAGAAACACCTCGGACACCGGGCGCAACATCACCCGATCCAGCTTCTTGCCGCTGCGCTGGGTGGCGGAATCGAAGCTGCGGATACTTTCGATCTCATCGCCGAACAGGTCGATGCGCACCGGCGCTTCCAGCCCGGCCGGGAAAATATCGATGATGCCGCCGCGCAGGGCGAACTCGCCGGCTTCCATCACCGTGCCGGCGCGGCCATAGCCGTTGGCTTCGAGGAAGCGGGCGACCTCGGCCGGGACCAGCCGGCCGGCTTGCGCAAGCGTGAGGCTGCTGTCGGCGAAAACATGGCGCGGCGGGATTTTCTGCACCAGCGCGTTCACCGTGGTCAGCACGATGCGGCGGCCGCTGGCGGGCGTCAGCAGCCGGGTCAGGGTCGCGATGCGTTCGGCAACGATTTCCGCGTTCGGCGATACCCGGTCGTACGGCAGGCAGTCCCACGCCGGGAAGCGCAGCACTTCAACCCCGGGAGCGAAGAAGGACAAAGCTTCGGCGAGGCGGGCCATGCGGGCGTCGTCGCGGGTGGCGTGCAGCAGTGGGCCGGCGCTTTCGGCGCTGCGCCGGGCCAGCAGGGCGGCATCCCAGCCCTCTGGCGCGCCGTAAACTTGCACGCCGGTCATAAAACGGCAGCCGCCCGGATGCGCAACAGCAAAGGTGTGGCGACCTGCTGCGGGATCGGCGCGCGCCCGGTCAGCCATTCCGCCAGATCATTGTCCGGCAGTTCCAGCACTTCTTCCAGCGCGTCCAGATCGGCCTCGTCCATGTCCGCCAGATGGCGTCTGACATAGCCGCCAAGCAACAGGTCGCATTCATGGCTGCCGCGATGGGTGGCCCGATAGATCAGGCGGCGGCGGCGGATCGCCGATGGCGAAAGAGGGGGGTCGGTGTCTGACATCGCTGGCTTGTTCTATACAGGCCGGCCATTGCAGTGTCAGCCCGTGACATCAGACCCTTTCGCCCCGCTTTACGCACCCCTGACCAGCCTGCGCGGCGTTGCCGAGGCAACCGCCCGGCTGATGGCGCGGGCGCTCGGCGGCGATTCGGTGCTCGACCTGCTGTTCCATCTGCCGGAGAGCTATCTGGACCGGCGGGCGCGGGTTCAGGTGGCGGCGCTGCGGCCGGGGATGCTGGCAACTGTTACGGTCGAGGTAATTCGGATCGAGTCGCCGGAGACCCGCCGGCAGCCGACCCGGGTGACAGTAAAGGATGCCAGCGGCTTCGCGGAATTGGTGTTCTTCAACCGATTTCCGGCGCAACGACTGGCGGTCGGGGCGCAAATTCTGGTCAGCGGGCGGGTGACCGAGCCGCGCCAGATGGTGCACCCCGACCATATCGTGCCGACCGATCGGCCGGGGCAGTTGCCCGCCGTGGAGCCGGTCTGGCCGCTGACGGCAGGCTTGTTCGGCTGGCATTTACGGCGCCCGATGGCGGAAGCATTGGCACGAGTCCCACCACTGCCGGAATGGCACGACTCGGCATTGATGGTACGCGAGTCGTGGACTGCTTTTACCGAGTCGCTGGCGGCCTTGCAGATGCCGAGCGAGCCGCCTTCGGAAAAGCCGCGCCGACGCCTGGCCTACGATGAATTGCTCGCCGGGCAGGTTGCGCTGGGAATGGTGCGGCAGCGCAACCGAGCCGCGCCGGGCCGGGCGCTGGCCGGCGATGGACGCTTGCGGCGGGCCGCGTTGCGGCGGTTTGGGCATGCGCTGACGGCATCGCAAATTGGCGCGCTGGCGGAGATCGATGCCGATCTGGCGGCCCCGCACCGGATGCTGCGGCTGCTGCAGGGCGATGTCGGGTCCGGCAAAACCATCGTGGCGGTGCTGGCGATGCTGCGCGCGGTCGAAGCCGGCACCCAGGCGGCAATCATGGCGCCGACCGAATTGCTGGCGCGGCAGCATTTGCGCACGCTGGAGCGGATTTGCCCAATTCCGGTGGCGCTGCTGACCGGCTCGGTCACCGGCAAGGCGCGCGCCGCCGTGCTGGCCGGTTTGCTGGATGGATCATTGCCGATCGTGGTCGGCACCCACGCTTTGTTCCAGGACAAGGTGGCCTGGCGCGACCTCGGCCTGGCGGTGATCGACGAGCAGCACCGCTTCGGGGTGGAGGAGCGGCTGCGGCTGGGCGGCAAAGGCAATGCCGACGTGCTGGTGATGACGGCAACGCCGATCCCGCGCACCCTGCTGCTGACCCAGTGGGGCGAAATGGAAGTGTCGCGGCTGACCGATAAGCCGGCCGGCCGGCTGCCGATCCGCACCACCTTGCACTCGATTTCGACCCTGCCGGAGGTGGTCGAGGGAATTGCCCGCATGCTGGATCAAGGCGCGCGGGTCTACTGGGTGTGCCCGCTGGTCAGCGAGAGCGAACTGATCGATCTCGCCGCCGCCGAAGCGCGCTACGCCAGCCTGCGCGCCCGGTTCGGCGGCACGGTCGGGCTGGCGCACGGCCAGATGGACAGCGCGATCCGGGAGCGCGCATTGGCCGATTTCGCCGCCGGGCGGATTTCGGTGCTGGTGGCAACCACGGTGATCGAGGTCGGGGTGGATGTGCCTG
>JAYTQP010000141.1:0-5700 GCA_043746675.1 Rhodospirillales bacterium
GTCCTGATCGATTTCGACCGCCGCTTTCGCCGCCGCATCCGCCTGGACACGGTTTCGCACCGCTCCGTGCTGCTCGACCTGCCGCAGGCGGTCCGGCTGCGCGACGGCGACGGCTTGCAGGTTGAAGGCGGCTTCATCCGCGTGGTTGCCCAGCCCGAGGCGCTAGCCGAAATCCACGCCCATACGGATGCCGAACTGGTTCGCATCGCCTGGCATCTCGGCAACCGCCATTTGCCGGTGCAACTGCACGGCGACCGCATCCGCATCCGTCAGGACCACGTGATCGAAGCAATGGTCGAAGGTCTCGGCGGCCATGTCGAACGCATCGAAGCCCCGTTCGACCCCGAAGCCGGTGCCTACGCCGGCGGCCATCAGCACCATCACGATGACGACGACCATCACCACTAACCCAGCCCCGCTGCTGCGCCTGCTCGCCTGGATGTCGCCGGCCTTCCCGACCGGCGCCTACGCCTATTCGCACGGGCTGGAATGGCCGGCCGATCGCGGCGAGATCACCGACGGCGCCAGTCTGCAATCCTGGTTGACCGACATTCTGCGCCATGGCAGCGGCCGCAACGACGCCATTCTGCTGCGGCAGTCCCACCGCGCCTGCAAGGATCTCGATGCCCTGGCAGAAATCACCGAAATCGCGCTCGCCATCTGCGCCAGCGCCGAACGGCGCGCCGAAACCACCGGCCAGGGCAACGCGTTTCTTGCCGCCGCCGCCGCCTGGCACCCGGTCGCACTGCGCGCATTGGCTGATCGCGTCGGCGATCTGCCCTACCCCGTCGCCGTCGGCGTGCTGGCAGGCGGGCACGGCATCGATGCGGATGCCGCCTGCTGCGCCCTGCTGCAAGGCTTCGCCGCCAATCTGATCTCCGCCTGCGTCCGGCTGGTGCCGCTCGGCCAATCCACCGGCCTCGCCGTGCTGGCCGCCTTGGAGCCCACCATCATCGCGGTCGCCGACGCCACCCGCACCGCCGGCCTGGACCATCTCGGCGGCTTCAGCTTCCGCGCCGACCTCGCCGCCATGCACCACGAAACCCAATATACAAGGTTGTTCCGCGCATGATCCGATCCCTCAATGGCCCGTTGCGCGTCGGCGTCGGCGGCCCCGTCGGCACCGGCAAAACCGCGCTGATGGACGCGCTGTGCAAAATATTCCGCCAACGCTACGAAATCGCCGCCATCACCAACGACATCTACACCAAGGAAGACGCCGAATTCCTCACCCGCGCCGGCGCACTCACGCCGGACCGCATCCTCGGCATCGAAACCGGCGGCTGCCCGCACACTGCAATCCGCGAGGACGCCAGCATCAACCTCGCCGGGGTCGCCGAACTCAACCGCCGCTTTCCGACCCTCGATATAATTTTGATCGAAAGCGGCGGCGACAATCTTGCGGCAACCTTCAGCCCCGAACTCGCCGACCTGACCATTTACGTGATCGATGTTTCCGCCGGCGACAAAATCCCGCGCAAAGGCGGCCCCGGCATCACCCGCAGCGACCTGCTGGTGATCAACAAGATCGACCTCGCCCCCTATGTCGGCGCCAGCCTCGATGTCATGGACCGCGATTCGAAGAAAATGCGCGGCACACGCCCGTTCATTTTCAGCAATGTCCGTGCCGGCCAGGGCGTCGCCGAAATCGCCGCCTTCATCGAAAAGGAAGGCGGCCTCAGCGCCTAGCCCGCATTTCTCACAGGATCGAGCAAGCATGCGCGGTTCCTGTGAGAAATGCGGGCTAACTCCGCCGCCGCTGCCGTTCCGCCAGTTGCGCCGCCATCCGCGTCCCCGCATTGGCGGCGCCAAACCCGCCGTAACCACCGATGCGCTGCACGAGCTCGAAATAAAACCGGTCGCGAAACCCGACCGTATAGGCATGCAGAAATTCGCCGCCGTCATCACGATCATAAAGCAAATTCGCCGCCTGCAACGCCACCAACCGTTCGTCCGGCAAATCGAACCGCGCTGCCAGATCGTCATAATAATTCGCCGGAATCGCCAATAACGGCGCCCCCTGCGCACACAAGGTGGCCACGGCGGCAAAAATGTCATCCGTCGCCAACGCCACATGATGCACGCCTGCGCCGGAAAACGCCGTCAGCACCCGCCCGGTGCCGGTCTCCCGGCTTTCGCTGATATTCAGCGGCAACCGCAACGTTCTATCCAAGCTCAGCATCGCCCGGCTGCGGATCAGCCCGAATGGATCGGGAAGTTCGTAGAGCTGCGCCGGTTGCAACCCGAATACCGCCCGCCAGAACAGCACATAATTATCCATCCGCCCCGGCGGCAAAGCATGCGCGATATGATCCACCGCGCCCAAGGCCGCCTCGCCCATCGGATCGGCGAACAACACGAAATCATCTTCCCATATGCTGCGCCCGGATGGATCGGGCCCAACCAGATACACCAACGTCCCGTCCGGTGCCCGCACCGCCGGGATTGCCCGTTCCCCGGCGCCGATCTGCTCCCGCCATTCCGGCGCCAGCACCGCCGTCGCGCGCGCAATCGCCCGCCTCGCATCGTCCACCCGCAGCGCCACGGCGCAAACCGAGGCTCCGTGCATTTCAAAATGTTCCAGCGCCGCGCTGTCGGGTTCGGCATTCAGCACCAGATTCACCCGCCCCTGCCGATACAGAGCGACCGCTTTCGAACGATGATCCCCGGCGTGGCGAAAGCCGAGCTTCTGCAGAAACGCCGCCAGATCGGCCGAAGCAGCGCCATCGACGGCGAATTCGATGAACTCGACCCCATCGAATACCGGCGCCGCCGGAAGATCGGTCTCGCCGGCCTCCCCCGCCACCCAGGCCAGCGACCGCAGCCCGTCGCGGGCAGAAATCGGCGCTGGCGCGGCACGCACATCGTCGTTAAAAATCTCCAACGAAACTGGCCCGCCGTAGCCGCTCGCAAACACGTCGCGCAGAAACCCACCCACCGCCAGATCGCCCTGGCCGGGAAAATTGCGGAAATGCCGGCTCCAGGACAGCACATCCATGCTGAGGCGCGGGGCATCGGCAAGCTGCACGAAGAAAATCCGCTCGCCCGGCAGATCGGCAAGGCCGGCCGAACTATCCCCCACCGCCAAGGTGTGAAAACTATCGACAATCAGGCCGAGCGCCGGATGCGCCGCGCGCTCCACGATGCGCCAGGCGTGCGCCCAGCGATTGACATGCCGGCCCCAGGCCAGCGCCTCATACCCCACCCGCAACCCACGCCGGCCAGCGCGTTCGGCCATTTCCGCCAGATCGGCCGCCGCCCGCGCATCGTCGTCGATCGCCGCCGCCTGCACATTGCTGCACACCAGCACAAGATCGGTACCCAGCGCCTGCATGACATCGAACTTGCGTTCGGCACGGTCGAGGTTGCGCGCCCTGATCGGGTCCGGCATCGCCTCGAAATCGCGAAACGGCTGGTAGATGGCGATTTCCAGGCCGAGATCTTCGGCCGCCTGGCGGATCATCTCCGGCGGCTCGCCACAGGTGAGCAGATCGTTCTCGAAAATCTCGACCGCATCGAAGCCGATCCGCGCCGCCGCCTCAAGCTTGTCGAGCAAGGTCCCGCTCAACGAAACGGTGGCGATGCAGGTCGGGCGCACGGGGCGCACCAGGTTGCTGTTCATGCGCAATCCTAGCGGCAAACCGGGCGCAATGAAATCCGCTTGATCGGGTTTAGGGGTGTGCGACATCTGGCCTCACGCGGCGCGGCGGCGTGCCGGGCGATATGGTGCGATAATTTCTAGCTGATCAGCGCCACCATGTGTGCCGACATGCGGGCAGCATCGGCCGGCAGGCCGGTGAAATGGCGGAACGCGTGGGCGGCCTGATGCACGGTCATGCCGGTGCCCGATAACACCCGGCAGCCGACCGCGCGGGCGGCGGCAAGCAATTCGGTTTCCAGTGGAAAATAGATGATGTCGGCAACCCAGAGCGCCGGGTGCAGCAGGCTGGCCGGCAGCGGCGAGCCCGGAAATTTTGCCATGCCGACCGGCGTGCAGTTCACCACCCCATCGGCGCGCGCCATCGCTGTCGCCAGATCTGGCGCCACAGTGGCGCGGCCGGCGCCAAAATGCCGGTTCAAACTGTCCGCCAGTTCGCAGGCTTTCGCCGCATCACGGTCGGTCACCGCGAGGCAGCCAACGCCCTCGGCCAGCAACGCATGGGCAACCGCGGCGCCAGCCCCACCGGCGCCGATCTGCACCACCAGCCGCCGCGCCACATCGGGCAGGCCCTCGCGGAAATTGGCGGCAAAGCCTGGCGCATCGGTGTTGTAGCCAATCCGCTTGCCGCCCCGGAACACCACCGTGTTGACCGCGCCCAGCGCCCTGGCGTCATCAGCCAAATCATCCAGCCACGGAATTACCAGTTGCTTGCAGGGAAAGGTGATATTCACTCCGGCGAAACCCATGCGCTCGGCGGCGCGCAACAGGTCTGGCAAAGCCTCCGGTCCCAAGCCCAGCACGGCGAGGTCGATCAACTGGTAGATCAGCGTCAGCCCCTGCGCGGCGGCTTCGGCCGCATGCAGGGCCGGGCTCAGTGACCCTTGAATGCCCGACCCGATCAATCCGATCAGGACATTGCGATGCGCGTGCTCCGGCATTTGGCGATATTCCATCCTGCGACGGGCGCTGTATGGTCGCACTGGTTAATTCACGTCAATCATGCTTGGCTCGGCCGAGCCGTCGCGCAATGAACCGGAAAGGGATGCCGCCATGCAGGTCACTTGCGATCATCTTCACTTGCGCAGCCCCGACCCGGAGACCGCCGCCAGCTTCTATGTCGAGATGCTCGGCGCCAGCATCACCGGGCGCACCCAGAATGTCGGCGCGCTTCGGGTGATCCTCGATCTCGGCGGCCTCACCACCTTCCTCGAAGCGGTGCCGGCGGACACCACCAAGGCACCGGCCTCGCCGTTCGTCGGGATCGAACATATCGGGCTGCTGGTGGCCGACCTCGATGCCGCCGCGGCCGAACTGCGCGGCAAGGGTGCCACCTTTCTGGTCGAACCGCGCTCGCCGGCGCCGGGGGTGAAAATCTGCTTCATCCAGGGGCCGGACGGGGTGCGGATCGAGTTGCTTCAGCGCGCATGAACGCCGCCGCCCGGGTCGCCCCGGCGGTGGCGCGCAACCGCGCCGCCATCGCCGCGGTGCTGCGGACCTGGCTGAGGCAGCCCGGATCGGTGCTGGAACTGGCCAGCGGCAGCGGCGAGCATGGGGTATATTTCTGCACCGAAATGCCTGACCTGACTTGGCAACCGACCGATCGCGACGCCGACGCGCTCGCCAGCATCGAAGCGTGGCGCGCCCAGGCAGGGCCCGCAAATTTGCTGGCGCCGCTCCGGTTGGACGCGACCGAGACCAAGTGGCCGATCGCCCAGGCCGATGCCGTGGTTGCCATCAACATGACCCATATCGCGCCATGGGCGGCAACGCTCGGGCTGATGGCGGGCGCCACGCGGGTGCTGCCGGCCGGCGGCGTGTTGTTCCTCTACGGCCCATTTTTAGAGGCCGGGGTGGCAACCGCGCCGAGCAACCTGGCCTTCGATGCCAGCCTGCGCGGACGCGATGCGGCCTGGGGCATCCGCAGCCTACCCGAGATATCCAAGGCTGCCGCCGATCACGGGCTGGAACTGGCGGCCCGGGTGGCGATGCCGGCCAATAATCTCAGCCTGGTGTTGCGCAAGATTTAGGCAGCAGAGATG
>JAYTQP010000142.1:0-7518 GCA_043746675.1 Rhodospirillales bacterium
TATGTGCGCGCCGCCGCCGACGGCCCCGCCCCTGCCCCCTACCCGGTGCAGCGCGGCCTGACCACGGCGATGCGGGACGCGGCGGTGAAAAACGCCGACCTGCAGCGCATGCAGGCCTGGGCCGGGCAGTCCGCCGCCCTCGCCCGCGCCGCGCCGGCGGGCGATCTGCTGCGCGATCTATGGGACCAGGCGGCGGCATTGTTGGGGCCATGAGATGACCGGATTGCTGCCGATCGAGGCCGGGGTTGAACGCGCCATCACCCAGGCGATTGACACGTTGCGGGCGGACAATGAGGCGTTGCTCGCCCGCCTGGTGCGCCATCGGAGCGTGCTCGGACACGAGCAATCCTGCCTGGCGGACATGGAAACCCTCTATCGCGACCTCGGCCTGGAAACCCGCCGCGTGACGGTGGATGCCGATGCGCTGGCCAATCACCCCGGCTTTTCGCCGCCCCTGATCCCCTATGGCGGCCGCGATCCGGTGGTCGGCATCATGCGTCCGCGTGACGCCAAAGGCCGCAGCCTGATGCTGCAAGGCCATATCGATGTGGTGCCGGAAGGCGCCGCCGATTTATGGATCACCCCGCCGTTCGAACCCGCTATCCGCGATGGCCGCATGTATGGCCGTGGCGCCGCGGACATGAAGGCAGGCGTGGCCGCTAGCCTGACCGCGGTGCGCGCCCTGCAACTGGCCGGCCTGCGCCCCGCCGCGACCTTGCAGATGGCGGCGGTGATCGAGGAGGAATGCACCGGCAATGGCGCCTTGGCGGTAATGCAGGCGCTGGAAAAGCCCGATGCCTGCCTGATCCCCGAACCCGGCCCCGGCTTTCCCGCGCTCTACACCGCCGAAGTCGGCGTGGTCTGGTGTTGGGTTACGGTGACCGGGAGGCCGGTGCATGTGCGGGAAATGCATGCCGGGGTGAACGCCATCGAGGCGGCGAACGCCATCGCCGCCGCGTTCAAGGACTATGAAGCAGAGATGAACCGCGCCGAACGCCGGCATTGCGCCTTCGCTGGCGACAATCATCCGATCAACATCAATTTCGGCACCATCGAAGGCGGCGAATGGAACAGTTCGGTTCCCACCCGCGCCCGCATCGGCATGCGCGTCGGCGTGATGCCAGGCTATTCCAGCCGTCTGGTCGCCGCCGACATCAAGCGGCTGGTGGATCAGGCGGCGGCCGACCCGAGGCTCGCCGGCACCCAGGTGAAGCTGGAATTCAAGGGCTTCATGGCCGATGGCTGCGTGTTTCCGCCCGAGCAGGACATCAGCCGGGCGGTCAGCCATCTACACCGCCACGTGACCGGCACCGAACTGCGCCATTACGCCGCCACCGGGCTGACCGATGCGCGGCATTACGTGCTGTACCAGAACACCCCGGCGACCTGCTACGGCCCGGACTCGGACGCCATCCACGGCATCGATGAAAGCGTCGGGCTGGATTCGCTGCACGCGGTGACCAAAGTGCTGGCGCTGACCATTGCCGGCTGGTGCGGCATCGAGAAAATTTGACAGACGCGGCGCATTCGGGAACGATTGGCACGGCATGAGCGAGGTCATCAAACTCCCACGTGTGTCCGACGATACGATGTGGGCCGTGGTCGCCTCGATCGGCCGTACCGACCGTGTCGCCGAAATCTATCCAACCCGCACTGCCGCCCTCGCCGACCGCGCCTGGCGGGAGGCACAGGTGCGCGCTTATGGCGGCTTTCTATCCACCTGCCAGCAGCCGGCGCCGCGCTACAGCGTCGCCCCGATGCGCCGCGCGGAACTGCCGCGGGGCTGGAAACCATTGCCGGCGCTGGGATTTTTGCGCGGACAATTTGCTTGATTTTTCGCCCGAACGGCACCAAATTGGCACTGTAACAGAACCAATATGAAACCATGCCCGCCACTTTGTCGATCAAATCCGTGCCCGACGAAATCCTCCACGGCCTGCGCGCGCGCGCCGAGCGCAATCACCGTTCGTTGCAGGGCGAATTGATGGCGATTGTCGAAGCTGCGGTGCGAACGCAGCCGGTGCTGACGCCGATGGGATTGCTCGCCGAGGTGCGGCGGCTTGGGATCAAAACACCGTCGGAATCGGTTGAAATGATCCGTGATGACCGTGACAATCGGCATTAGGGTTGTAGACGCATCCGCAATCGCAGCGATCTTGTTCGAGGAGCCTGAAGGCCCGGCGATTGCCCTGCGCCTGACCGGGATGATCCTGGTCGCCCCGGCGATCCTCGATTTCGAAATGGGCAATATCACGCTGAAAAAATGCCGACGGCATCCAGAATTGCGGGACGGGATGCTGCGGGGATTTTCGGCATTGGCTACGTTGCCCGTTGAGCTTCATCCCGTCGATCGTGCGGAAACAATGGATCTGGCAACCCAAGCAGGGTTAAGCTTCTACGATGCCAGCTACCTCTGGTTGGCGCGCAGCCTGGGCGTTGAACTGATCACGTTGGATCGAAAATTACAGGTGGCGATGCAAATCATTGGCAACTCATCCTAAGTGCAGCCGGCGCACATACACCGGACCGCAAAAACCCCCGATCGGTGCCAGAGACACAGGTTCAGCCGATTTTCGTATGCGCCAGCCTGCCCTCGTCCAGTTCAAACCCCATGCCCGGCGCTTCGGAAAGCACGATCCAGCCGTCAGCATCGACATCGCACGGCGCCTGCAACGGAAAATCCCGACGCTCGATCGACCATTCCGGCGGGTCATAGGGGAATTCGAGGTACGGCACATCCGCCAGCCCGGCCGCCAGATGCGCGTTGGCGCGCAGGCCGATGCCGTTGCCCCAGGTGTGCGGGGTGAACACCAGATTATGCTCCTGCGCCATCAGCGCGACGCGCCGCAGGCCGGTGATGCCGCCAACAAGGGTGGCATCGGGCTGCAACACATCCAACGCGCCATCGGCGATCAGATCGCGAAATTCGTAGAGTTCGCGGGTCATTTCGCCGCCGGCGAGGCGGATGTCGAGCCTGTCGCGCAGCCGCCGCATGCCCGCGCGGTCGCCGCGATGCAGCGGCTCCTCCATCCAGTAGACGCCGAGCCGCTCCAGTTCGCGCCCGACCTCGATGGCGTCTTTCAGGCTCCAGGGCGGATAGGTATCGGCCGGCAGCCGCCAGCCCTGATTGCAATCCACCATCAACACCAGCCTATCGCCGATGCGCGCACGCACGGCCTGCAAAGCGGCGATATCGTCGCGCCAATGGCCGCGCTGGAAGCGGATTTTCAGCGCCGGGAAGCCGCGCGCCAGCATGCGCTCCGCCATTTCCGCCATTCCACCGGGATCGCGCAACGTGCCGGACGAGGCATAGGCACGCACCCGGTCGGACAGGCCGCCGAGCAGTTTCCAGCAGGGTTGGCCAGTAATTTTGCCGGCCAGGTCCCAAAGCGCCAGATCGAGCGGCCAGCAGCGGCCGTAGTGAAAATTGATATGGCTGAGCACGCGATAATGGCGTTCCAGCCGCAACGGGTCCCAGCCGACGAACAAATGCTCGTGCCCGGCAAAGCCCAGCATCAGGTCGCCCGAGCCGATGCCGACCAGCCCGCCATCGGTGTGCACGCGCACGATGGTGCTGTCGAATTGCACGCGCGGCACGCTGTCCCACGCGGCGCGAAACGGCGGGTCCAGCTTCAGGCGATGGTGGGTGATCTCGATCCCGGTGATTTTCATTTTGCCTCCAACACCATGCGCGCCAGCGGCAGCAGATCGGCATCCGCCACTGTACGGCGTGTGGCGTCCCGCATCGGCGCATTGTCCGGCGCCGCCATTTGGGCCGCCAGCGCCTCCGCCTCGATCGGCGGAAGCTGCATCGAAATGCCGGCCCGGCGCACCAGCCGATCAAATTCCGTCACCAGATCGCCGCCAAGCAGCGTGCCGACCGCGGCGAAACGCCCGTCGCGATCGTCGGCGGACACCCAGGCCGCAGTCGCCCGCATCGCCACGGCGACGGCGCGGCCGTGATGGATATGCGCCAGGGTGCCCAACGCATGGCCGATACTATGCGCCAGCGCGGTGCCGGCGTTGTCGATGGCGATCCCGGCGAGGCACGACGCCAGTTGCAGCCCGGCGCGCCCGGCCATATCGGCGGGATCGGCCATCACCGTGGGCAGATGTCGCACCACCAGCCGGATGGCGGCATGGCAGAAGGCATCGTTGCCGGGATTGGCGTTGCGGTTGGTGCAGGCTTCGATCGCGTGGACCAGCGCATCGATCGCCGTCGCCCCGGTCAGGCCGGGCGGCAGCGATACGGCCAAGGCTGGATCGAGCAGGATGAGATCGGCCTTCAACTGCGCGCCCCACAGCCAGGTTTTGGCGCCAGCGGCGTCGAACGCCACCACGGTACGCGTCGCCTCCGATCCAGTGCCGGACGTGGTGGGAATGCAGATTTTCGCCAGCGCGGTCGGCGGCGGCGGCGCCGCGCACAGCCGGTAGCGCGCGGCCGGCGCCGGATCGGGCGCGATCGCCGCCGCCGCCTTGCCGACATCCAATGCCGAGCCGCCGCCGATAGCCACCACCAACCCGGCCGCACAGGCGCGCGCGGCGGCGGCGGCGGCGATCTGCGCCAAAGTCGGGTCGCTGGCGAGGCCATCGAAACAAAACACCGAAAGCCCGGCCTCGCGCAGGGCGGTCAGCGCCGTGTCGGTGATGCCGAGCGCCGCCAGGCCGGGATCGGCCACCACCAGCACCGGCCGGCCGGCGGCCAAAAGCGCGGCGTGGTCGCCCAGCCGGGCCAGCGCGCCTTCGGCTTGCAGAATGGTGGGAATCCGATCCAACATGAATGCCATTCGCGGACCCAATTCCCGGTTACTTTCCGTGCATAGCGAACCCCTCGCAAGGGGGCTAGGCCCGGCGCGGGCCTCACGGCATGATCGCACCATGTCATCCACGCTCTCCAAGCCGTCCTCGCCGGTGGTGCCGCTGCTGCTGAGCATGTCGATCAGCCAGTTGTCGCTGGGCCTGATCGGGCCGCTGGTGCCGTTGCTGCTGCTGGCCGCCGGCGCTGACGCGCGGGAAATCGGCACGGTGACATCCTGCTTCGCGGTCGGCTTCATCATCGGTACGCTCACCCTCGGCAATCTGGTGCGCCGTGTCGGGCACCGCGCGACCTTCGCCGCGATGACCGGGCTGGCGATGCTGGCCGCCCTGGCGATGACCACGTTGCACGGCGCGGTGGCCTGGGCGGTTCTGCGCGGCTGCCTGGGCATCGCCCATGCCGGGTTCTGCATCGTGGTGGAGAGCTGGCTCAATAGTTACGCCACCAACCGCAGCCGGGGAAAGATTTTCAGCGCCTACATGTTGGTGAATTGGGCCGGCACGATGGTGGGGCCGCTGGCGATTTCCGGCTTTTCCGCCAGCCCTTTCCTGTTGGTGGCCGCGGCGATTGGCCTGCTGGTGGGGGTGCCGCCGCTGCTGCTGAGCAAAGCCCGCCCGCCGCCGCCGCCCAGCGCCCGCCGCATGGGCCTGCGCGGCCTATGGGTGATCTCGCCGGTTGGCCTGGCCTGCTGCGCCACCGCCGGGCTGTGCAACGGGGTGCTGTACGCGCTGTCCCCGGTACCGCTGGCGGCGCGCGGGTTCGACCAGTCCAGCATCGCGCTATTCTTGTTCGGCCTGAATGTGGCCGGCATGGCGATCCAGCTGCCGCTCGGGCTGCTGGCGGACCGGTTCGGGCGACGGGCGGTGGTGGTGACGGCACTTGGGATCGGCACTGTGCTGGGGCTGCTGCTGCATGGCGCGACCTTGCCGGGGTGGGGTCTGTTCATCGCCTTGGCCGGCATGGCGATGACGAGTTCCGGCATGTACGGCCTTGGATCCGGCCAGACCAACGATCGGCTGGCGGAATTGTCCCAAGGTGGCGGCGATACGGTGGCGGCCAGCGGTGGGCTGCTGCTGGCCTGGGCGATCGGGGCGGCAATCGGGCCGATGCTGGCCGGCGTGACGATGGACGCTGCCGGCGCCTCGGCGATGTTCCTCTACCTCTCGGCGGTGATGGGCACGGTCGCCACATTCACCGCCATGCGGATGGTGCTGCGCAGCGACGCCCCGCGCACCCCGCGCGCGGCGGTGCTCGACGGCACCCCGGCGGGGCGCGGATGACGCCGACATCGTTCCGCACCCGCTATTCCGCCGGCGCGCTGCTGCGCCAGGGCTTGAGCGGGCATCTCGGCTGGGGTGAGGCCTGGCGCGCGCCAACCCCGAAGGCGCGCTACGACGCCATCATCATCGGCGGCGGCGGGCATGGGCTGGCGACCGCCTATTACCTCGCCAAGCTGCACGGCATGACCAAGGTGGCGGTGCTGGAACGCGGTTGGATTGGCGGCGGCAATACCGGGCGCAACACCACCATCGTGCGCTCCAATTATTTCTTCCCGGAAAGTGCTGAACTCTACGATCTCGGGCTGCGGCTTTACGAAGGGCTGAGCCAGGACCTCAACTACAACATCATGCTGAGCCAGCGCGGGGTGATCCAGATCGCCCACTCCGAGCATCAGATGGAATTGATGGCGCGCAGCGTGAACGCCATGCTGATCAACGGCATCGACGTTGAACTGCTGGATGCGGCCTCGGTGCATCGTGAGGTGAAAATCCTCAACCGCGCGCCCGATGCGCGCTATCCCATCCATGGCGGCTTCGTGCAGCGCCGCGGCGGCATCGCCCGCCACGATGCGGTGGCCTGGGGCTACGCGCGCGCGGCGGATGCGCTCGGGGTGGACATCATCCAGAATTGCGAGGTGACCGGCTTCCGCATGGACGGCGGAAAAGTTGTTGGCGTGGACACCAGTCTCGGCCCGATTGCCGCCGGGCGGGTCGGGCTGGCGGTGGCCGGGCATTCCGGCGTGCTGGCGGCCAAGGCCGGCTTCAAGCTGCCGATCCAGAGCTACGCGCTGCAGGCGATGGTCAGCGAGCCGATCAAGCCGGTGCTCGATACCGTGGTGCTGTCCGGCGCCACCGGGATTTATTGCAGCCAGTCCGACAAGGGCGAACTGGTGTTCGGCGCCGGGCTGGACCTCTATCCGTCATACGCGCAGCGCGGCAATCTGCCGACCGGGCAGACCATCATCGCGGCGCTGCTCGATATGTTTCCGCGCTTCCGCAGCCTGAAATTGCTGCGCCAATGGGCTGGCATCGTCGATGTGTGCTGGGATTATTCGCCGCTGATCGGGCGGTCGCCAGTCGAAGGACTGTTTTTGAATTGTGGCTGGGGCACCGGCGGCTTCAAGGCCATTCCCGCCGGCGGCTGGCTGCTGGCACATATCCTGGCAACCGGCCGGCATCACCCGATTTCGGCGCCGTTCGATCTGCAACGTTTTTCCACCGGCCGGCTGATCGACGAAGCCGCCGGCGCCGGGATCGCGCACTGATGCTGCTGCTCCCCTGCCCCCATTGCGGCTTGCGCGATGAACCCGAGTTTTCCTTCGGCGGCGAACCAGCCGTGCGCCCGATTCCAGCGGCGGCGGTGGATGACGCGACCTGGGCGGATTACCTCTATCTGCGCCAAAACGAAAAAGGCCCGCATCG
>JAYTQP010000143.1:0-1635 GCA_043746675.1 Rhodospirillales bacterium
TCGGTCGCCATCACCTGGGCGCCGGACAGATGCGGCACCCCGCGCACGATCGCCGAGGCGCCGTGCACATTGATGCGGGCACCGAGCCGGTTGAGTTCCTGCACATGCATGAACCGGTTCTCAAAAATCGTCTCGGTGAACATCGACGCCCCTTCCGCCACCGACAGCAGCGCCATCAGTTGCGCCTGCATGTCGGTCGGGAAGCCTGGATAGGGTTCGGTGATGATGTCGATGCCGTGCAGCCCGTTCAGCCGTTTGACATGGATGCCGCCATCGCCGGCGGTAACTTCCACGCCGCATTCGGCCAGGCTGCGGGCCACTGCGCCGAGATGGTCGATGCGGGCGTGGCGCAGGAACACCGCGCCGCCGGTGATGGCCGCCGCGCAGGCATAGGTGCCGGTTTCGATGCGGTCCGGGATGATGGCGTGGGTGGCGCCGTGCAGCGCGGGCACGCCTTCGACCGTGATCCGGTCGGTGCCGATGCCGGCGATCCGCGCGCCCATCGCCACCAGACAGTCGCACAGGTCGGAAATCTCCGGTTCGCGCGCCGCATTGGCGATCACCGTCTGCCCGTCGGCCAGGGTGGCCGCCATCACCAGGTTTTCGGTGGCGCCGACGGATGCGAACGGCAGCACGATGGTGGCGCCCTTCAGGCCCTGCGGCGCGCTGCCGTACACATAGCCGGTTTCCAGCCGGAAGCTGGCGCCCATCTGCTCCAAACCTTTGAGGTGCAGGTCGATCGGCCGGGCGCCGATGCCGCAGCCGCCGGGCAGACTGACCTGGGCTTCCCGGCAGCGCGCCAGCAGCGGGCCGAGCACCAGAAAGGAGGCGCGCATTTTGCGCACGATGTCGTACGGTGCTTCGGTGCTGGAAATTTTACCGCCGAGCGACAACACGCGACCGGCGCCGTCGGTTTTTTCGACGGCGATGCCGTGCTGGCTCAGCAGCGCGCGGGCGGTTTTGATGTCTTCGAGTTGCGGCACGTTTTCCAGCACCAGCCGCTGGTCGGTCAGCATGCCCGCGAACATCAGCGGCAAAGCGGCGTTCTTGGCGCCACCGATGGGAATTTCGCCGGACAGCGGCTGGCCACCCCGGATACGGATTTTGTCCATGGCGCGGTCTTTACGGGGTTCGCGGCTATTCGCAAAGTCTGTGGCAGCACGCCGTTCGGGCCGTGCCGCTGGAATATCACCTTGTCCCTTGTCATTGGGGCCGGCGTTAGCGCACTCTGTCGCAATGAATGAAGGTAACGTCACCGATCAGGTCTGGGTGGTCATTGCGGCTTTCAACGAGGCATCGGCGATCGCGCCGGTCATTGCCGGCGTGCTGCCGCATTACCCCAACGTGGTGGTGGTCGATGATGGATCGGCGGATGATACGCGCAATGTCGCCGCCACCGCCGGCGCGCATGTTCTGGCGCACCCCTTCAATCTCGGCCAGGGTGCGGCCTTGCAGACCGGCATCACCTACGCATTGCGCCAGGGCGCGACCGCGATCGTTACATTCGATGCGGATGGCCAGCACCGGGCGGACGATATTGCCAAATTGTTGGCGGCGCTGGCCGCCAACAACGCCGAACTCGCCTGCGGCAGCCGTTTCCTGGGAACCACCGGCAACATGCCGCGGATGCGGCGG
>JAYTQP010000144.1:0-4061 GCA_043746675.1 Rhodospirillales bacterium
TTGGCGTAGGCGCCGATGGCGTGGATGGCGGCTTCGTAGGCGGCGAAATAGCGTGCGGCGTCGGCCGCCGTGGTCGCCGCCTCGCCCAGCATGTCGTAGCTGTGGCCGAAGCCCTGGCGTTCCATCGCGGCGCTGTTGGCGAGCGCGGCTTCGATGGTCTGGCCGGTGACGAACTGCTCGCCCAGCATCCGCATCGCCATATCCACCCCGGCGCGGATCAGCCCTTCGCCGCCGCGCGCGATCAGCCGCGTGATCGCCGCCGTCAGCCCCGCCTCGGTCGCGGTGCCGACCAGCCGCCCGGTCACCACCAGCCCCCAGGTGGCCGCGTTGACGAAGATCGAGGGTGAATGCCCGACATGGGCGTGCCAATTCCCCGGACTGATCTTGTCCCGGATCAGCGCATCCCGCGTCGCCCGATCGGGGATGCGCAGCAAGGCTTCGGCGAGGCACAGCAGCGCCACGCCTTCGGTGCTGGACAGGTCATATTCCCGCATCAGCCCTTCCACCGGCCCATGCGCCCGCTTGCCGCGCAGCGCCTGCACCAGTTGGCTCGCCAGCGCCTGCGCCTGCCGAACGGCGTCCGCCGACATCGTCGCCGCCGGCCGCAAGGCGGCCACGCACGCAGCTTCGTCGCGGCGACAGGCGTCCGAAATTGCCGCCCGCAGCCCGATCTGCGGCAGCACCTCGGCGGCAAAGGCGGCAAACGGCTGGAACATTGCATCGCTCCGAGGGAACCGAACCAGACTCTATCGGCGGCCAGGGTGCTGTGGCTATAGTCGGCGTGAATCGGGCAAGAAAATCGAACCCAAAACGCGCTTCTCCATCACCGCGACGGCCTGCCCTGCCTTCCCCCGATCGCCGCGCACAAAAGCAGCGCCACGCTTGACCCAGCATTCGCAAAAGTCTAACCATGCGCCGCGACAGTGCGGTGCAACGCCGTTCTGAGGATGTTTGCCCGCTCGGGCACCCCCTTCCGCAGCGCGCCATGCCCCGGCATTGCACCCTGCTTTTTCCCAATTTTGAGGCCACACGATGCATCTTGCCGAACTCAAGGCAAAAGCCCCCGCCGATTTGCTGAGCTTTGCGGAATCGCTCCAGATCGAAAACGCCTCCTCCCTGCGCAAGCAGGACATGATGTTCGCCATCCTGAAAAACCTGGCGGATAACGACCAGGCGATCTACGGCGAAGGCACGCTGGAAATCATGTCCGACGGTTTCGGCTACCTGCGCAGCCCGCAATCCAACTATCTGCCGGGCCCGGACGACATCTACATCAGCCCGAGCCAGGTGCGGCGCTACGGCCTGCGCACCGGCGATACCGTGGAAGGCCAGATCCGCGCGCCGAAAGATGGCGAGCGGTATTTCGCCCTGCTGAAACTGAACCAGATCAATTTCGAGCCGCCGGAAGCCGTCAAGCACCGGATCAATTTCGATAATCTGACGCCGCTTTACCCCGATCAGCGGCTCAACATGGAAATGGAATATACCGAGCTCGCCAAGGGCGCCACCCGCGACATGATCCCCCGGGTGATCGATCTGGTGGCGCCGATCGGCAAGGGCCAGCGCGCGCTGATCGTCGCCCAGCCCCGCACCGGCAAAACCATCATGCTGCAATCGATCGCCAAATCGATCGCCGCCAACCACCCCGAAGCCTTCCTGATCGTGCTGCTGATCGACGAACGGCCGGAGGAGGTTACCGACATGGCGCGCACCGTGCGCGGCGAAGTGGTCGCCTCCACCTTCGACGAACCGGCCACCCGGCACGTGCAGGTCACCGAAATGGTGCTCGAAAAGGCCAAGCGGCTGGTCGAACACAAGCGCGACGTGGTCATCCTGCTCGACAGCATCACCCGGCTGGCGCGCGCCTATAACACCGTCGTGCCATCATCCGGCAAAGTGCTCACCGGCGGCGTGGACGCCAACGCCCTGCAGCGGCCGAAACGCTTCTTCGGTGCCGCCCGCAACATCGAAGAAGGCGGCAGCCTGACCATTATCGCCACCGCTTTGATCGACACCGGCAGCCGGATGGACGAGGTGATCTTCGAGGAATTCAAAGGCACCGGTAACTCCGAAATCGTGCTCGACCGCAAACTATCCGATAAACGCACCTTCCCGGCGATCGACATCACCAAATCCGGCACCCGCAAGGAAGAACTTCTGGTCGATAAGGGCACTTTGTCCAAAATGTGGGTGCTGCGACGTATCCTCAACCCGATGGGAACCATGGACGCGATGGACTTCCTGCTGGACAAGCTGAAATACAGCAAGAGCAATCAAGACTTCTTCGACGCGATGAATACCTAACCCGCTGAATGTACGCCGTAGGCAATCGGGAAGCCAGGTCATAAAAGTTCTTTGCTTCTTTCTTTCAAGAAAGAAGTGCTTCGCTTGAGATGAAGCAGTATTTTTTGCAAAAAAGAACCAAAAATCTTTCTTCACCGCACGCTCCGACGGTCGCGTCCAACACTTGCGGACATAACAATATCCTTATATACCGCCGCGCAACCGAACCAGGAGCATCGCGATGGCCGACGATTACAAGGTAAAAGACTTTTCGCTGGCCGCATGGGGCGCCAAGGAAATCTCCATGGCGCAGGACGAAATGCCCGGCCTGATGGCCATCCGCGCCGAATACGGCGACAAAAAGCCGCTCACCGGCGCCCGCATCGTCGGCTGCCTGCACATGACCATCCAAACCGCGGTGCTGATCCAAACCCTCGAACATCTCGGCGCCACCGTGCGCTGGTCGTCCTGCAACATCTTCTCCACCCAGGATCACGCCGCCGCCGCCATCGCCGCCGCCGGCACCCCGGTGTTCGCCTGGAAGGGCATGAACGAAGAAGAATTCTGGTGGTGCATCGAACAAACCCTGCGCGGGCCGGCCCAACCCGACGGAAGCATCTGGACCCCGAACATGATCCTCGATGACGGCGGCGACGTCACCGCCATCATGCACGACAAATACCCGGAAATGCTGAAAGACGTAAAAGGCATTTCCGAAGAAACCACCACCGGCGTGCATCGCCTGTGGGAAATGGCCAAGGCGGGCACGTTGCTGGTGCCCGCCATAAACGTCAACGACAGTGTAACGAAATCGAAGTTCGACAATCTCTACGGCTGCCGCGAATCGCTGGTGGACGCCATCCGCCGCGGCACCGACGTGATGATGGCCGGCAAGGTCGCCGTGGTGAACGGCTTCGGCGATGTCGGCAAAGGCTCCGCCGCCAGCCTGCGCAACGCCGGCTGCCGGGTGATGGTCACCGAAGTCGATCCGATCTGCGCCCTGCAGGCGGCGATGGAAGGCTACCAGGTCACCACCATGGACGACGCCGCTGCCGATGGCGACATCTTCGTCACCGCCACCGGCAACATCGACGTCATCACGCTTGATCATATGCGCGCGATGAAACACCGCGCCATCGTCTGCAACATCGGCCATTTCGACAGCGAAATCCAGGTCGGTGCGCTGCGCAACTACGTCTGGGACAACGTTAAGCCGCAGGTGGACGAAATCGTTTTCCCGGACGGCAAACGCATGATCCTGCTGTCCGAAGGCCGTCTGGTAAACCTCGGCAACGCCACCGGCCACCCCAGCTTCGTGATGTCGGCCAGCTTCACCAACCAGGTGCTGGCGCAACTCGAACTCTGGGGTGCCAAGCCGGGACAATACGAACGCAAAGTCTACACCCTGCCGAAACACCTCGACGAAAAAGTCGCGGCGCTGCACCTCGCCAAAGTCGGTGCCAAACTAACCAAACTATCCCCCGCCCAAGCCGAATACATCGGTGTGCCAGGCGCCGGCCCGTTCAAGCATGATCTCTATCGGTATTGAGCGATAACACCAACCGCCCTAAATGCCTGCTCTTCCGGCATTTAGGGCGGTTGGTATCAGCGGATCGTTGCGAGCGAAGCGCGGCAATCCACCGGCACCGCACCAAACCCGGCGGGCGCCCCGAGGCGGTAAAATAAAGCTTGCAGCGAGTGAATAGAGCAGTTATTACAAATAACATGCTTTCCCTCACCGCCCCGGTTCTGACCGCGCTATCCGCATGGTTCGCCAC